>NZ_JAHHPO010001196.1 GCF_024606365.1 Endozoicomonas sp. ONNA2 | reverse complement strand
CGGGCAGACGGGATGTTAAGTCTGCGGAGTTCGTGTGAGACCTAGAGAGCTTGGGGCTAGGCGCCCCCGTTGGTTCGTCACCGTAAAAGTTCTCACCATGGGAACTTTTATGCGATAACCAAGCTGTTCTCCGGGCGACGAACTGTGAAACAGAAACGTTCTTGAGCGATCAAGAACCCTCGCCCCGATAGTGGCGGGGAGTGTCAGGGATATAAACCTTCTTGGCTTCCAGGGTTTTGTGTCCGGAAACCAGCCCTTCATGATCGGATACGCCTTTGGCTTTCAGATCGTGGAAATGCCGTTTTTCCGCAATCAGCTTTTCATCCACTGTACGATTGATCAGATTTTGCCACTGGGTGTCCAGGGTGTTCTTGACCATTTTTTTCCCCGGTTGTATTTGAATCCCTTTTTTGGGTTTGACATTGGGTGCGCCAAATGCATACTCAAATTTTTCTCCCTGGTTATACTCGTCCAGCATCTGCAGTGCTTTTTTCAGTCGTGGCGTCCAGAGGGTGATTTCATCCAGTGAACCTTTTGCCCGTTTCAATTGCACACCCTGTTCTAACAGCTGGTCCCTTTTCAGATTGACCAGTTCCGTCCGTCTGGCGCGACAGATGTAGGCAAACTCCATCATTGCTTTACAATATGGGTTGGCCAGGTAGTAAACGCAGGCGTAATCTTCATCGCTGACATAGACATCCTGCCGGTTGCTTTTTGGCAGGGCGTCCAGTTCTTTTGCCGGGTTTTCCGGTATGCCCTCCAGATGGTTCCGACCCCAGCTCCAGGCACCGGAAATGAGTTTTCGTACGTGGCTGATAGCCCCCAGCGGAATACCGGTCAAAGAACCGATTCAGGGCCGGAGGCGTGATCAGTTTTAACGGGACTTTCCCAAACTCGCCATAAACCTCAACCGGAAAGCGGATCACTTTGGGAATATAGAGTTCCTTGGTGTACTGCCAGTCTCTCCCCATGGATCGAAATTTTTTGTGCCTGAAATATGTGGATAAGCCCAAGCCCCACAAGATCAGGCTGAACCAAATGTGGACAAGCCTTAGCGCCCCACAGGGAGAGTGAAAATGGCAATTGATGCCGAAAAACTGGATCAGGAAACGGACGGCGAACTGGCAGCCTTAAAGGGTTTGAAAACGGAAGCCCCTGCCGCTTTTGCACAGCATGAAGACGAGC
>NZ_JAHHPO010001195.1 GCF_024606365.1 Endozoicomonas sp. ONNA2 | reverse complement strand
TAGACCAATTTGCTGCCACCGCAGTAGGGCAGTCTATTCTCGGACAGCCTCCTGGGCCCTGACACGTCATCACAATTGGCAAGAAAAGAAGCCCTGCCACGACCTGATAAAAGTTTGCCATGACATTTTCAGCGGATGACAACACGGCACCCAGCACAATAATGGTCCATAGCACATAAGCCAGGCGTTCCAGCCCGGTTTCAATTTTTAAGGCAATCGACGGTTTAAAATGACGAAAAATCACCCCGAGAGATACTGGCGTCGTGGTAATCAAAAAGGTAACCAGGGCAATCTCACTGAAGGAGTACTCGTTCAATGCATCACCCGGGAAATGGGTCAAGGACAATGACACCATAAAAGGGACAGACACAAAGGCCAGAACACTGGTGACGGCGGTTAATGAGACGGATAACGCCACATCGCCTTTGGCCAATTTAGAAATGATGTTGCTGGTGACGCCCCCCGGGCAGAAGCTTAAAATCATCAAGCCTGCGGCAAAGGCTGGCGAAAAAGAAAACAAATGTACCGTCAAATACGCCAGCAAGGGCAACACCATGACCTGGGCAACCAGCGCAATAGCCACCACCTTTTTACGTTCCAGCACGCGTTTAAAATCGTTGATCCCAAGCCCTGTGCCCAGCGAAAACATAATAATGCTTTGGGCAACCAGCAGCAAAACATTGATTATAACGTCCATCTAACTGGTTATTGTTATTGAGAACTCCGTTTAGGGACAGCCCTGTATACGGAATAAATGTATGCCAATTTAATATGCCTGTTCCAGGCAGTGGTGAGTATTGAATTAACTTTTGTACAGTGGTCAAAGAGCGGCATTATAGAGTGCTTATGCTGCCACAGTAAATTCATCGACAGCCTGGCAATATCGCGAATTACCAACCTTCTATTCTTCAACACCATTAAAAGAAATTTTGATATTTTTAAAAATATTAATTTGCCTGGGAAACTAATGATTAAATTCAAACTCCAAGCGAAGGCTCAAATTGTCGACTTCATATAAAACTGTGAGGGAATAAACATGGGTCCTGGACTATTGAATGTCAATCCTGCCGTGACCAGTGCGGGGGAGACCGGGGGGCATCCACCCGCTACCAGAGGGCTAAGCGATGAAGCCAATGCAGTTTATCAAATGACCAGGACTGCGGTTGATGGTTCGAAATTTGGCAAACCCAGTTTTATCCGATGGGGGAAATGGGTTGTTGGTAAGCTTGGTCCGTTTGGTTTCGGGGTTACTGCGGTGATCAGTCCGGTACTTATCCCTGCCTCCCTCACCTATGATGCTGGTCGAGGCATGAAACTTCTTCTCCGAAAGATCATCAGGGCTGATGAGCCATTGCAGAAGTTACTGCCAATGTTGGCAAGGCAGGTTGAGGATGCCAGGCAGCTTGAGCAGCTCAATCATGAACTTGGGTTACACAAAGCAGAGATTTCTGACCAATTGTCTGCCTGTAAGGCCCATGCCGGTGAGTCTCTGGGCTTAAATGAACAATTGGTTCAGCAGTTGAATCAAAAATTCAGCTGTGAGAAACATCGAAATTGTGAACTCAATGATCTGCTGGATCATGTTTGTAACCGCGCAGACGATCTTGAGAAAGAGATTACTGATAACCTTGTGTCTTATGAGGCTTCAAAAGACCTGCTGGTTGAACAACTGTCGGAAAAATCGTTACTCATACAACAGCTCTCTGAGGAGCTTGAAGCCGCTCGTCAGCAACCCGGTCAACAATTTCACGGCTTTACTTTCCACGACACTCGTGAAGTTCGGTTTCAAGACTTGTGCATTGCGAAGGCTGCTTTACAGAAGCAAATGGAAATTCAGACAAAAATTTTAGCTGATTACATACTGGAAAATGATGAGCTTACCAAGGATAACAGGCGTTTGATAAATGCCCTGGAACAAGTTTGTGGTCCCATGGATTGGGATTATGGCAACTACAGGGCTGAAGACGGACAGTGCATGCAATGGCCTGATGTTGACCACTTGCAACAGGGTCTGAGAGAAAGTGACAATGATGATAGTCAAAATGCCCTGGAAATTACCACACGCGGGCTTCACACTGAGGCAGACCGGGTTCTGGAGGCAATACATGAGCCTCGGGACACACAAGAGGGGCGTGAACCTCCTGGGCATCCTCTGGCTAAAACACAGTTAGCAGATATGCAAAAGCTAACCTCGGATTTAAACTCCCTTGCATTGGCAATGAGTGACATTCAGTCTGTAACGTCAGATGCAACAATGATCATAGAAGAAGTCAAGTGTCGTCTGAAAAAAGCCAGGGAAGAAATACAGCAATTGACAGCTAAATCTGAAGATGATGAAAAAGAAAAGCGTGAGCTGTTGGTGAAAATTGCGGATCTGGAACAGATAAAACTAGAGTTATCACGAAAAGTATCTGAACTAACCCGGAGATTTCATAAACTGCCCCGTATCTCGCGCAGGACTTTGTCGCTCTAGGAGGCTGTCCGAGAATAGACTGCCCTGCTGCGGTGGCAGCAAATTGGTCTAAA
>NZ_JAHHPO010000109.1 GCF_024606365.1 Endozoicomonas sp. ONNA2 | reverse complement strand
TAACGCCTGCATAAGCGGCGGCGCGTCTAGCGCCGTCCGCTGGATGCTCTTGTTATGCGTTGCCTTGAAAACTTGTTTAAGCAGGTTATGAAGTGTTCTCTTCCTGTAGCATTTTTGTACTTTTTGTTTTTATTATTCCACCATGCTGTTGCTGGAAGAGAAGTTCTGAAAAAAAGAACTTTTTTATCTTTTAAGAAAAAAGTGGCATTACCTTTTTTTGCTGCATCAAATGCCAACGAGCTAGTGAAGCCAACCACATCAGGCATCAGAACTTTAATTACTTCCGTTAACACCTTAGAGCTTATTTCTACGTCCTTAGGAAATACTTTAATCGAATTGCCCGAAACTTCTGCAGGTCTCTGAAAGAAATTCATAAATGATACCATGGTGTAGGGTGATTTAATATGTGATGAAAAATATTCTGTTTCTTTAAGTGCTAACTCAGTATTACGGTAAATTGTTTTAGATTTTCCTGTCAAAAAATTTTGTAATATCTCTCTAGTTTTTATTCCTGCAGTGTCATTCTTGACTCCTTTTCTTACCCCATCATACCAATCGTCAAGATCATGATGATATGTAGTATCTTTTTTCAAGTAATGACTTTCTCCAAGTAGAAGAACCTTGAAATCTTGTTTGAAGTAATCTTTTCCAACCCAAGGAATCATTTCTGGGTGTAATTCATAGTGGGTTATTGATTTAAAGATTTCATCGAGCTTTTGCGATGTAGTAAGAGAGTTGATTTTATTTCTTTCAATTTTATCAGCTAATTCATTTAGTCCTTTACTAAGATTATGGTTTTCTATTTTTCTGTTGTATATCTCCTTTTCTGCGCTATCAACAATTTCTTTGCAGTGCCCGTGATCTAACCCGGCATTTATGACTGTATAAGAAAACTTTCTGTATCCATCAGTTAGATTTGAGTATGAACTAACTTCTACTTTTTCACTCATTCCTTTAATTGTAAATGTTATTGAGCCACAAGAAGTCGTGTCGGCGTGTCGGCAGTTATCCAGTCGTCTCCTGAATAAGATCCGAGATATGGCAGAATTTTCTCAGCATTTTCTTTTTTTCTCATTTCAAACTCCTCAGATAAACAATCATTCATTTCTCAAATATCATTGATACCTGAATCCGTAACTTCAGAAGACGTTGAAACCTTCGGAAGCCGGTCGTG
>NZ_JAHHPO010001194.1 GCF_024606365.1 Endozoicomonas sp. ONNA2 | reverse complement strand
AGAGCTGTTCAGAATTACAGTAATATGCCTTTGCTGGGTGCTGAATAGTTACCTGCCGGCAACGAACTGTGAAACAGAAACGTTCTTGAGCGATCAAGAACCCTCGTCCGATCGGGCGGAGAGTGTCAGGGCTTGAGTACTACCACTGCACTCATGGCAACCTGGTAGACCACTTCCATAATTTGATGGTGTAATGATCAATAGCCCTGACTATTCACTGGATACCACTGAGAAGGTGAGTGCCCCAAACCGGGGCCGTCAATGGTGTCTTGTCAATGCATCATGATGCACTATTATCATATTCATGATGCATCAAACTAGAAAAGGGGGTTAAACCATGAGAACAACACTGGATCTGGAACCGGGCTTGCTCGCCCAGCTCAAGGAGCAAGCCGCCAGGGAACGCACAACCGTGAGCCAGTTGGCAAACCAGCTCATTCGCATGGCGATTTCCACACAGCAGAATAAATCGAACCAGGTACCTTTCCAGTGGCATGTGGCAAAAAATGGCAAACCTGTCGATGGTTTCGACCCATCGGATCGCAGCTACCTTGATCATTTGGCTTAATGCCCCATGAGTTGGGCAGAATAAGCCATGAAGCTGATTGATACCAACATTCTTGTCTACCCAGCATTCCCTTTTTTGATGAGCATGAGGTAGCCAGGGTGCTTCTGGAGCAGGTTGCCTCACAGAAAACCCGCCACTGCATTACTTGGATCAATATATTCGAATACCTGAGGGTGGTCACCCATCCAAAATTAATCAAGCCGGAGCCGTTGGGTATTGAGCAAGCACTCGCCAATATAAGGAACCTTCTTGACCAACCAGCGGTATCCCGGATTGATCCCGGCCCTGATCACCTGCTGTATTTTGCAGAAATTATTCAACAAGTGGCGCCTGTCAGAGATAACTTTGTTCATGATTGTCGTATTGCAGCAGTTATGAAAGAGCACAGCGTCACTGAGATTCTTGCCAGGGATACCGATTTCAGGAAAATCCCTGGTTTTTCTGTGACTAACCCAGTTCATTCAAAAAAGTGGGAAAAACACAGAAAAGAAGCACTAAAGTTTAAGGAAGGAGATAAGGGGAGTGTTCTGTGCAACCGACACAAAACAATGAGAATTGTACAATCGAATGTAAGCACCGTCAGGGTTTACCCATTTGCAGCATACTGAAACCCAAAATATATATGAAACTCACCAGCCAATAAGCCAGCCACCAGAGGGAACCATACATCGCATTAACTGTGAATGGCACCCCAAAAAATAGCCAGTAAGCCACCCAGAAACCGGTTCGACCAGACCGGAGTCGTTGATGACACAGATAAGCCGCATAAGGAGAAACAACAAAAAGCCCAATCCAACCGGGCAGACTGTTGGTGGCTGCGGCAAATCCACAGCTTAACAACGACAGAACAATGGCTATGAAAAACAGCACATTCATCCACATCGTGGGTTTCATGGGGTGGTGAGGGTGGGAGGCGATCATAACAATCAGTCGTGTTTTGTTAATGGGGGAATTATCTGGCAGCGGGCATGCCACTGAAAATAGAAGAGGTAAACAGGAATAAAACGCCCGATTCCGTTCATCCTGAGTTCGTCGAAGGGTGGTGCCACCGGACTTCGACAAGCTTCAACCCAAACGGAGACCGGGGTTGAAAACAGGGAAGTCATTCCGTACCGGTTCCATAGGAGGCTGTCCGAGAATAGACTGCCCTGCTGCGGCGACAGCAAATTGGTCTAAAAATCCGCTTTTGTTCGGCAAA
>NZ_JAHHPO010001193.1 GCF_024606365.1 Endozoicomonas sp. ONNA2 | reverse complement strand
ACGCAGGAGCAGTTGCCGCGTAGGGCAGTCTATTCTCGGACAGCCTCCTGGTGCAATCTTGAACAGGATCAGGGTTTCATTCCGCCAGATAGAGCCAGGTTTCCAGAACAGAGTCCGGGTTCAGGGAAACCGTATTAATGCCCTCCTCCATCAACCAGCGGGCAAAATCCGGATGGTCACTGGGCCCCTGGCCACAAATACCGATGTATTTACCCTGTCGGCGACAGGCCTGAATCGCCATGGACAACAGCTGCTTGACGGCGGCATTACGCTCATCGAACAGGTGGGCAATCAAGCCGGAGTCCCGATCAAGCCCCAGGGCCAGCTGTGTCATATCGTTGGAGCCGATGGAGAAGCCATCAAAATATTCCAGGAACTCATCAGCCAGCAACGCATTGGCTGGCAGTTCACACATCATAATGATCTTCAGATCCTGTTCACCACGACGAAGTCCAAAGTCTGACATAATGTTTATCACCTGATGCGCTTCATCCGGCGTTCTGACGAATGGCACCATCAGTTCAACATTGGTCAGGCCGAACTCGTCCCTGACCCGCTTCATGGCCCGGCATTCAAGCTCAAAACAGTCCCTGAAGGATTCCGAGATATAGCGGGATGCGCCACGAAAGCCCAGCATCGGGTTTTCTTCATGGGGCTCATAGATCTTGCCGCCAATCAGGTTGGCATATTCGTTAGACTTGAAGTCTGAGAGTCGGACAATCACCTTTTCGGGGGCAAAGGCAGCAGCAATAGAAGCGACACCTTCGATCAGTTTTTCAACGTAAAAGTCAACAGGGTTGCCATAGCCCGCCATTCGCTCTTCAATCTGCTGTCTGACGCCATCGGGGATGGTGTCCGGATTATCCTGATAGTTCAGCAAAGCCTTGGGATGAACACCAATCATCTTGTTAATGATGAATTCCAGCCGGGCTAGACCGACACCCGCATTGGGCAGCCGGGAGAAACTGAAAGCCCGGTCAGGATTTCCCACATTCATCATGATCCTGAAAGGCAACGCCGGCATCTGATCCAGATCTTTTTTCTGGTGTTCAAAAGGTAACTCACCTTGATAAATAAAGCCGGTATCCCCCTGCGCACAGGAAACCGTGACCGCTTGACCATCTTGCAGTCGGTGGGTTGCATCACCGCACCCGACCACCGCTGGAATCCCCAGCTCCCTGGCGATAATGGCGGCATGACAGGTACGCCCACCCCGATTGGTGACAATGGCTGAGGCCCGTTTCATGACCGGTTCCCAGTCCGGATCGGTCATATCCGTCACCAGCACATCGCCATCCTGAACCCGGTCCATATCGGCCAGGTCATCCACCAGGCAGACACGTCCCAGACCGATGCGCTGGCCAATACTGCGACCTTCTGCAAGGACATTACCCTGCTGCAACAGGTGATAACGTTCCAGCGTTCTGGATTCCGTTCGACTTTGTACTGTCTCGGGCCGGGCCTGAACCACATAAAGCCGCTGATCATCGCCATCTTTGGCCCACTCAATATCCATAGGCCTGCCATAATGGGCTTCAATGGCCATGGCCTGACGGGCCAGTTCCAGCACATCGGCATCATTAATGGAGAACTGCTGACGAAGCTCAAGGTCGACATCTACGGTTTGCACCGATCTCCCGGTTTCTCCGGCATCACCGTAAACCATCTGAATCGCCTTGCTGCCCATATTCCGCCTGAGAATGGCAAAGCGTCCGGCTTCAAGTGCGGGCTTGTACACATAAAACTCATCCGGGTTGACCGCACCTTGCACCACTGTTTCTCCCAAGCCATAGGCGGAGGTAATAAATACGGCATCGCGGAAACCTGACTCGGTATCCAGAGTAAACATCACACCAGCAGACCCTGTTTCACTGCGCACCATCCGCTGAATTCCCGCAGACAGCGCTACATCCCGATGGTCAAAGCCCTGATGCTGGCGGTATGAAATCGCCCGGTCATTAAAGAGAGAGGCAAAGACTTCCCGCACTGCCTGCAGAACATTCTGCGCACCACGAATGTTCAGAAAGGATTCCTGTTGCCCGGCAAAGGAGGCATCGGGAAGGTCTTCCGCTGTTGCCGATGACCGCACAGCCACAGCCAGGTCACTTTGTTTGCCGCACAGTTCACGGTAACTATTGACAATCGCCTGTTCAAATTCGGGGCGGAACGGCTCATCCATAATCCATTGGCGAATATTGGCACCGGCCTCGGTGAGCTGCTGAATATCATCAATATCCAGTTGATCCAGCAGGGTATGAATACGGTCATATAACCCTGAGCCATCCAGAAAGTCCCGATAGGCCTCTGCCGTGGTAGCAAAGCCACCGGGTACCCGAACCCCAGCCTTGCCAAGATGGCTGAGCATCTCTCCCAGCGAGGCGTTTTTGCCGCCAACCCGCTCTACATCGTTATTGCCCAAGGTTTCCAGGCTCATGACAAACTCTGGTAAAGATGAACTGTTCAAGCCAATCTCCTGCCTGTATTACAAAGTGTTACCAAGGGTTTCACCGATGAGAATGCACCGACCGGGACGGTACTTCAGTCTGCCAGGAAATAAATAAAGCTTTCATAGTTCGGCTAGTAAGACGACACTGGTTAACTCAT
>NZ_JAHHPO010001192.1 GCF_024606365.1 Endozoicomonas sp. ONNA2 | reverse complement strand
CGCAATCATCAGGAACACTGAGTTTAAAATGGGAAAGTTATTTTTAGACCACTCCATACCGGATCATAGCGGCCAGGCCCGTAGGAACGGGAGATCACTACACTGATTTCTTTTTTGAAGTAATCTTCACGGGGAATATCCATTCGCACCGCACCAACCACCACCACCCGGCCTTTCTCCCGGGTTACTTCACCGCACAGTTCAATGGGCTGGTTACTGCTGGTGCCAGCACACACCAGCACGCCATCGACACCATGGCCTGATGTCAGCTCTTTACAGGCATTGATCACATCGCTACCCGGTTGCAAGCCAGTGGCACCATAAGTTTCAGAAAGCTTAACCAGCGATGGGTCAAGGTCGGTGCCAATCACATGGCAACCATTCGCACGTAACAGCTGTACAGCAATTTGCCCCAACAGGCCAAGCCCAAGTACCAGGAATGTTTCACCCAGTTTAGGCTCCGCCAGTCGTACACCCTGCAGGGCAATGGAACCCAATGTGGTGAAAGCAGCCTCTTCATCCGTCACCCCGTCAGGTATACGCACCACCAGATTCTTTGGTACCGCCGCAAACTCCGCATGGTTGGCATAACCGGCACCGCCACAGGCCACCCGATCACCGGGGCGGATACCTTCCACCAGTCCACCCACAGCTACAACCTCACCGGCAGAACTGTAACCCAGTGGGCTGGGGGCATTAAGGCGGGTACTAACCGTTTGCAGAGTTTTGCTGATGCCTTCGGTTTTCAGCTTATTAATAACCTGCTTAACCAGATCAGGCCGTGCCTGGGCTTTTTGCAGCAGGTTTTTTTTGCCCATATCGATTTTGGTTTTTTCTGTACCAGCACTGATTACAGACGCGGTGTTACGCACCAAAACAAATGAGTCTTGCAGGGCAGGTACGGGCACATCAGCAATATTGATTTCGCCGGTGCGGAGGGTTTGGGTGACTTGTTTCATTTAAACAACAGCCTTTTGAACAAGCAGTTTATATTTTCGGTTAATGGTGTATTCAATATCGGGTACTTCAACAACAGTGATAACAAGCTGCTCCCCGACCTTTTCTATTATTTCGTTTTTAATCTCAACTTTATGCTGCTGAGTAAAAGTAGGAAGAGGGACTACACGAACTTCAAGTTTGCCAACAGTATCCTGATAATATTGGAAGTTACTGATGTGGTCATATATATCGTTATGCATATTTAATGCAGTGGTAGTTACAAAACCACCATTTGATGTATATATTTTTTCCCCATCCCAGCGCCCCGTGACATTTTTAAACGTTAAACCAATATGACCACAGTCTGGGCAAGTCTCCCCAACATATTCAGCATAATCACCAGTGCGATAACGTATAAAAGGCATAACGGTATTGATAAAACCAGTGCCAACCAATTCACCTGTCTGACCAGATTGAGTAATGTTCTGTTCATTCTCATCAATAAGCTCTGCATAACCGTACAAGGGAAGAGCATGGTAGTTTTCGCAGGTTTTACCTTCACCAGCAAGAATTAGCTTTTCACTATGGCCATACCAGGTATACATTCTGATACCAAGCTCATTCTGTATTAACTCTTTATATGCTGGTAGTACGTTTTCACTTCCACATAAAAAAGCTTGAACACAGGGTAGTTTTTTACCTGTTGATAACGCCCGCTTGGCCAACTGGAAAGCAGCGCTTGGGTATGCATGAACAAAAGGAATCTGTTTGCGTTCTATGAAGTCGATAACAAAATCAAGGTATTGAGCTGACTGATTGAAATTATCAAACTGATACTCTTTCATTAGCCGATTAACAACTACTTTCTTGCCATGAAGTTTGTGGTTGCGTAAGACTGCTCGCCAGGATTTATCAACATCAAAACCAACTTTTGACCAATTGTGAGTCATCCAGAACCATTCGATGCCTTTGCGATTTTTGTTTATATAAAAAGCTAAGGGTTTTCCTGATGTGCCGCCAGTTGTAATGTAATCCGCACCTGCCTTGCTGATCAAAAAACGATTAGTTTGCAACATAATCGTTTCTTTATTAATGAAAGAAAACTGTTCAATAGATTCATTATCCGCATTATAAAAACTGGTTTTTTTAGATAAAGCAATTATTCGGCTAAGATTTAATCTTACTAAATCTTCAGTATTTTTATTGATATTGCCATTAGACGGGTAATAGTACCTAAAAAAATCCCGATATGAGCTACCAAATAAATAATACGATGGTATCAGACGGACAAAGCCACCAAGATAAGTTTCCAACAAACTTTTTATGAGTGCCAACATTATTTTGATTAGATGCGAAGTAATTAAAAAACAGAAAGTATTAGGAAAAAATTTCTCGTATGCTTGAGATTACATTTAATGCGTATGTCTCATCAAACTTTGGAAAGTTCCGGCATCGATTTCTAATCCCATCAAACTGATCTTTGGGTATATTTAATACATCTTTCAATACAATTGAAAGATTATTTGGATCGGTTACATTGAAATAAAAAGCTCCAGGATAGTCTCTCAAAACATTTTTATTCGCATCTATATCTGAAGCGATGATGATCAAGTTAGCCATCATCGCTTCTTTAAGGACAACAGGACTATTCTCGAAATGAGAAGGAAATATAAAACACCCTGCTTCGGAGAATAATTCTTTTTTTTGTTCACCAAAAACATTACCATAATATTTGATTGTATCACCAAATAGTGACGACTTAGCTTCAATTCTCTTTTCTGTTTCTTCATTATCACCTGAATCCGTAAGGTTTTGATTGCACCGGAAGAATTTTACCAATTTAA
>NZ_JAHHPO010001191.1 GCF_024606365.1 Endozoicomonas sp. ONNA2 | reverse complement strand
CAGTTAGTCGCAAGGGCCATGGACGTACTGAAACAGCTGGCTGAGGGATACAAACTTGGACTGACTCAGCCAGCGCAGATTGCCAACGGAAAAGGTATCGGGCATCTTGATCAACCCACCGACGCAGAAATAACCGAGTGGGCTGACATGACTCCCATTCCTACCTCGTCCTTAACGCTAAAACAGATCATGACCAAGCCGGTAACGGAACTTGAAGCCCTCGACAAAGTGGCCACGAAGGCCCTGGCCAAACAATACGTTGAGAAGGTGACCAGTGCAAATGGGCTTAAGAAACTGAAATTAAGCCAGAAACTGACTGAACAGGACCTGCTCCCTTCACCCTCAAGCACTGAGGTAACCACAGCCGATCCACTGATTATGCAAATGCGGGAAGTGATCAGTGTGCTTGACGATGCTCTTGCCAATAATACCCCGGTACCGGATGCCATCAAAAAACTGAATGCTCACATTATGGCCAAAACCAGTCAAAGCCTGCTTGCCCGAGCCAGAGGGGAAGCCCCTGCAGATCCGGCGCAACCGGCAGGCGTTCCCTCCGTGAGCCAACCGTCACAGGCGGCCAGCGCAGAAGCAGACGTGCAGTATTCGCTGCAATTGATGGTGTTGCAGGATGCCATCAATGCGATTGCCCCAGAGGTTCCCGGAGCGGCGCTGTTGGCTCACCCATCCGGTGCTGCGGTTCCCGGCTCGTCGGGTGGTCAGGCCTCCGGCAGCACCGATCCGGGTTTAAGTGCGGGAGCCAAGGCCGGAATCGTGGCTGGTAGCGTCGGCGGAGCGTTAGGTTCAGTGGCTAGCGGCGCATTTTTAAGAAGACTGGCCTCGAACGGGGGCAATGCGGCGGCGGAAGATGTCGGGGTCAGCATTGGGGAAAGTGCCGCAGAGGAGTTTGTGCCAGAGACCGAGGTTCTGAAATCCCTGGGTGAAGGACTCAGCACTAATATTGAGGATTTGATGGCCAAGGCACCCGCCCCGCCAAACCATGAGCCCGGTGGCGACTGGACCCATATCCGCAGTCGTGGCAAAGGCAGCAGGGGCAAAATAAAAGAACCCGCGTGTCGACGTAAAAGAGCTCTGGCCGGGGCTGGCATGGGCCGTTGTGCAGCCGATGAGTTGTATGACAAGGCAGTAAAAAGGGTCATTGCAGAAGGCGTTATTGGATTCTCTGCACCCGCCCTGATGGCCGGTTTTGCTGAAACACTGGCTGTCGGAGTCCTGACCCCGGAATTACTTATGATCATTGCTGCAGTCGTGGCAGGCGGCGTTGCCGGCTGGGTAGGTTATGAAATCTACGAACTTGTAGAAGATGGGAAGAAGGGAGGCGGGGGTGATAGTGATGATTCATCTGACAATGACAACTCCGGTCATCACCACTCATCCGGTGGCAGTGGTAACAGGGGAACCACGCCCACCAGTGGATTGTTAACGACCGGCCAGCCGCCCGTCACAGGCCTGCAGCCTGCTACGGGCAGGCCGGGCAGCGATCCCGGAGTGGTTGCTAACAGCAGTAACACGGTCGCACTCCAAATCGCACCGGGCAGTTCCAGTCTTGTACTGCCGGACATTACTGCCTCGGAAGCATCGTTAACGACGGCATTATGGTCGGAGACTACTGCACCAGGCCAGTCAGAGAGCACCCGTGCTCAAGCACTATCTGCCAATACCACAGTTCCAATGGAGGCAGAGTCAAGTTCGTCGGCTAATACCATCAAGACGTCGTTGAGTCCGTCGGAGATGGCAAGTAGCCAGTCAGTGTCGTCCAGTATCACGGCTTTAGCCTCATCAGAGTCTCGTTCGTTCGCTGATGCTACCAGCACGACGGCTCCGTTCTCACCAGAACTGAGTTCGTCGATGAATACCACCGATGTGTCAATGACGCCGTCAGGGGTGGCAAGTACTCAGGCATTGTCATCCAACACGACGGCTCCGTTTTCTCCAGAGCTGAGTTCGTCGATGAATACCACCGATATGTCAATGACGCCATCCGGGATGGCAAGTACTCAGGCATTGTCATCCAACACGACGGCTCCGTTCTCTCCAGAGCTGAGTTCGTCGATGAATACCACTGAGGCATCCCAGAGCCAGTCCAGGATGGCAAGCACTCGATCAAATACCGTAGCTTCGCTATCACCAGGACAGAGTCCTCTGGTTAATAGCCCGCAGGCGTCTACAGTACCATTCACATCCACGATGGATACCGAAGGGGCGGTAACCAGCAGTTTGCCACTGTCTGGTACCGAGGCATCAGCAGGCTTATCAGAGATTGCGAAAGAACTGTCAACATCGCTAAAAACAGCGTCGTCTGCCGCACAAACCACCTCCGCCGCAACACTCCCATCGTCCTCTGCCACCGACGATGCTGAAACCGACACCTCCCGGCCTGTGGAGGTATCCAGTACGCCCGCCGAGCCGGTTGCGACCCCCACCACCTCCCCAGTCACTGAAAGCCACCAGGAGCCGATGGGTCCACAGGACAGAAAGCTGTTGAAACTGTATGCGGACCGGGGACAGCTAATCCATGATGCCTATGCCCGGCAAATAAACGGCATCGAAAATAACAATGCCCGGGCAATGCAGATGATCGAACCCAGTTATGAAGAGATAGAAATCAACGACAGGATATATCTTAAATGGCCGTTGCAGCGGCTGTTGTGTTGTGCACACGGCCTGCGGGCCATGGACCGGCAGCTCAGGGACAACTTCCTGATCATCAGCAGCCTTGCCCAGCAATGCATCCGCTATGATGCCAGCCATGATCAAACCATCAACCCCGGTATGACCGACGGGCATCCTGCCCGGGAGGTCATTATTGCTGACCTGGTCAACCAGTTCCTGAATATGTATGCGCAGTACGGTGAAGCCCGTTTCAATATGATCAAGGCTACCGGGTTTCCTATGGAAGAGACGGCGGAGTCAGAGATATTCCAGGGTTTCAACGCCCGGAGCATGGATAGCACGGTCAATGCCCTGTTGCACCAGCCATCCGGCTTGTCGGCCCCGTTTCGGGACGTTCTCCGGGGGCTGGCAGACAGCCTGGGTCATGAGCCACAGGACAACGATCTCAGGGCACCCCGGCCGGATCGGCATCTGTTGCAGGTCATACACAATACCACCGTCGCTGATGATGAGTTTACCTTGCCACAAGCCAGGCTGGACCCCGGGGATATGGCCGCGACCAACCGGATCATCCGGGCTGAACAGGCTCACTTTATCGCCAATATGAGGGAGCTGGAAGACAGAAGACATTTTCCGATCGATTACCCGAAGATATTCCAGAACCCCGCAGACTATGAGGCGGTGTTTCAGGATGAAGACACCATTCCCTGCCACAGGGCTGAACCGGGACTGGCTGACACCTCGGCCCTGGCCCGGCTTTTATCGCCTCCTCAACTATCCACTTCGCCAACACACCCTTCCCAAACACCGACAGCCCCCCGTGAGGCGACCCTGTCGGCCATTTCCCAAACACCGACAGCCCCCCTTGAGGTTACCCTGTCGTCCATTAACGATCGTGCCGACGCTCAGTCATCGTCGCCAACCGTTGTGCCGGGTCACACCACCCAACCCGTTGCCACTCCAGCCTCCTCTGTCACTGATAGCCGCCCGCCGCAAGTGGGTGCGCAGGGCAAAAAACTGCTGAAACTTTATGCGGACCGGGGTCAGGTGATCCAGGACCGCAATATGTGGCAGATAAACGACATTAAAAATAACAATGTCCGGGCGATGCAGGCCATCAAGCGCAGTGGTGAAGAGATAACAGTCAACGACCGGATTTATCTTGAATGGCCCCTTGAACGGCTGGTGTGTTGTGCACACGGCCTGCGGGCCATGGACAAACTGTTCAGAGATAACTTCCTGAGCATCAGCAGCCTTGCCCAACAATGCCTCAGCTATGATGCCAGCCGGGGCCTGACCATGAACCCACAAGCGCCCGGGGAAAGCCCGGCCAGGGAGATCATCATTGATAACCTGGTCAACCGGTTCCTGAATATGTACTCACAGTTGGCACAGGCGCGGTCCGAAATGATCCTGGCCACCGGGTTTCCCATGGAAGAGACCTCCGAGGCCGGGCGTTTCCGGGGATTTAATGCCCAGGGCATGGATACCACGCTCAAAGCCCTGTTGCGTGATGCTTCCGGGGTGTCCGCACCGTTTCGGGACGTTCTCCGGGGTTTGGCGAACTACGTGGACAGGCAGATCACGGAGGAGCGCCTCGACGATGGTGACGATCTGCGAACCCCAAGGCCCGATGAACAACTGTCGTCGGTGATACACAATGCCACCGTCGCCGATCATGAGTTCACCTTGCCGTCGGGTTGGCTGGAACGCGGAGACCTTGATGCGACCAACCGGATCATCCAGGCTGAGTCGGACCGTTTCATTACCAGGATGGGGGTATATAGAGACTGGAAACACTTCCCGGTTAATTACCGGAAGATCCTTGAGAACCCCACAGATTATGATGCCGTATTCCAGAATGACGAGACCGTTCCCTGCTATAACAGCGAATCGGGACTGGACGACACGTCGGCACTGGCACGGCTGCTTGCCCGCCCTCCGGCTACATCAACCTTCACCCTGACTGAGCGGAAACTGCTGAAGGGGTATGTCGGCCAGACCACAGCAATCCATGCCAGTTATGCCCACCAGGTCGAGGCCATAAAGCAGCAGAACCAGCAGATTATGGCAGCCATACCTGCGGAGGAGTCAGACTCAATCACCTGGCCGGAAAAACGACAGGTGTGCTGCGTCAACTTGCTGGAGTCGCTGGAGAGGCAGCTCCGGGACAGTTTCCTGAACATGAGCAGTACTGCGGGGCAGTACCTCCGCTACGATAGCGACCAGTTGCAGACACCCGGCGGCACACCGAACCAGCGCTCCACCGAAGCGTCGATCATCAGGAATCTGGCCAACCAGTTCCAGAATCTGTATGGACTCTACAGCGCTGCCCGTTATGACATGGTCAAGGCCACCGGATTCGCAGGCGAGAAGGCAACGGATGATCGCTTCCAGGGCTACAATGCCAAGGCTGTTGCCGGGGCCGTTACCGGGTTATTGGAGAGATCGGCCAGGATGTCGGCCCCCATCCGGGAGGTGCTGCGGACGCTTGGGAACGCTCTGGCCCATGAACATGAGGATCTGCGCACCAACGATAGACGTCCCCCGCAGCCTGATACCGCACTGCAGCGGACGGTGGAGAATGTCCGGGTAGCGGATGATGAGTTTAACCTGTCGCCACCCATGCTGGACGCCCGGGATCTGACGGTGATCAATCAAATCATCCTGGCCGAGCGCAAAGCCTACTTTCAGAACACGCGACCACTGAGGGATGAGCGTTTCGTGACGTTCAGCGACGTGTTCGACAACTCGACGGATTTGCAAAATCAGTTGTACGGCGAGCAGCTTCCCTGCCCGACCAGCGAGCAGGGGCTGGCCGACACCTCGGCGCTGAGCGAACTGCTGGCGCGGGCTGCAGACCAGGCACCGAGCATCACTGCAGCACGGAAAAAACTGCTGAAACTGTATGCCGACCGGACCACGCAGTCCTACCGTGCCTATGGCCAGCGCATCAGCAATATCCAGAGTGCCAATACCCGGGCAGTGCAGGATATCAAGGAGAGTGATAACACCCTCATTCACGAGGGCCGGGAATACCCGCAATGGTCGCTGGCACGACTGGTGTGCTGTGCCCAGGGCCTGCAGGCGATGGACCGGACACTCAGGAACACGTTCCTCTCGGACCTGAGCCTAGCCGATCAGTGTATTCGCCATGATGCCTCCCATAGCCTGACCATGGAGCCAGATGCGAGCGGCGAGAATCCCACCCGGGAGGCCATGATTGACGATCTGGTCAACCAGTTCCTGAACCTGTATTCACAGTACGGTGAAGCCCGTTTCAATATGATCAAAGCCACCGGGTTCTCCCTGGAGGAGGCGGCAGAGTCACCGGTTTTCCGGGGATTCAGCGCCCGGGGCCTGAAGGGCACGGTGAGTAAGCTGTTGGGTGCCACGTCCGGGTTGTCCGCACCGTTGCGGGACGTTCTCCAGGGGGTGGCGGACTATCTGGATAACCAGGTCATCGGGAATGACGATAATGATCTGCGCCTGCCACAGGCTGATCGTCAACTGTTGCAGATCATTGACAATACCACCGTCGTTGATGATGAGTACACCTTGCCGCCAGCAACAGAGGTTCCTGGCGATAGGAGCGCAGTCAACCAGCTCATCCGGAATGAGAAAGCCGGCTACCTGGCCATGTTGGGAGAACTGGAAAACCGGGAGGATTTCCCCAGTGATTTTGCCGATATATTCGAACAGCCCGATGCCTTTGCGGAGCTTTTCCCGAAGGAAGCGTTCCCGCAGTGCCATGGTGACTCGCGCAAACGTCGCCAGCTGGACAGCCATGGCTCCGGCAAGCCGACGCCTCCCCCGGATGAGCCAGCTATTGCCAATGACCACCGTGCCCCGGCCACTGCCGGAGCCACCCGTTACGGAGGACTGTTGTCGGCGCTGCGTGGTGGCCTGTCCTGGCTGACCGGCAGCGCCGGAGCCACCGCTGGCCAGGCGCAGGGAGCAGCGCAGGTCACTGCCGGGCAAAGCCATCAACGACAGGAGTCCGCCCATGGTGCCGACAACCAGCCGGCGGCCAGCAGAGTCAGGCCGGTGGCACACAGTGTCAACGACAGCCTGGCTCTGGCCGGGTTGCTGGTGTCCCGGGCCACGGATCGTCCCATCCAACCTGACACACTGGCTCATGGTGAGAGGCACCGGACTGATACGGCGGCACAGCCCTTTGACTGCTTACCGGGCATGAAGTTGCTCACCGGCAGCATGCGGGTTGCCCGGCAACTGCACAGCGAAGTGTCGGCTTTCCTGCAGCAGCTCAACCAGCAGCGAATACAACCGGATGCTGCCTGGCAAACCGATGACCTGCTGAATATGGCCATCGCCATGGTCACCAATCAGGAGCAACCGACCCGCTGCACCGAGGAGTTTCTGCTCGAAGTGTTGTTCTCGCCCAGACTGGGGGTTGAACATGAGCGCACCGGCAATATTTTCGACAGCGATGGACGGGTCCGGGGTACCACTGGTGGTGCCATCTTCTTTGGCGGGAAGCAAACCCAACCGAGCCAGTCAGGCCCGGCCAGAGATCTTGGCAAATGCATGCTGAACGCCATGGCAGACCGTCAACTGGAACAATTGACTGCAGCATCCCGGTCGGCTGACTCCGGCCCGTTACTCAGTGGCACACTGCGCGATGCCATTGTTGACCGGGCCAGCCAGTTTCAGGAACTGCAAAGGAGGATGGTGCATACCCGGCATTCGATGGGGTTGTCAAGCCAGCTGCCAGACTGGCTGGGGGCCAGCGGTGGCAACTACAGTAGCCGCCGCGATCAGCTGTGCCAACGCCTGGAACAACGACTGACTCCGGTCACCAGCCCGGGGGCTGTTCGGGCGGGTGATACCTGCCTCAGCCAGCTGGAAGCGGGTGATTATGGTTCGGCCCGGTCATCATTCTTCGCACTGTCGGACCAGCAACAGCAACAGGCCATCCAGTCACTGACAAGGATGCCCGACTGTTTTGGACTGGAACTCCAGTGGGATGATCCGGCACCCAGAGACAGCCAGAGTGCCTGGCAACGCTTCACTGCCCTGTACGACAGCAAGATGGGGGTCCAGGAAGAGGCGATGAACCGCCTGAAGCTGATGTCGATGGTCAGTGCTGGCAAGGTGACCAGGCAATACGACGAGGCGCAACAACTGGTGGCACACATTATTGACCTGCTGCCAACCCGTGACAACGCCAGCCAGCGATCCTGCCAGGAGACGGCAGAGTGCGCCCGGCCGCCAGTGTTCCAGCAGCACCAGTACGACCGGGGCAGAATAAACGACATGCTCAGTGCTTATAAAACCATCAAGGCGGAAGTCGGCGAGCAGTTGCCGCAGTATTTTATCAACCACAATCTGGACAGTGACCTGCAAGAAGAGATCATTACCCAGGTGGCTCTGGGCAGTTTGGGATCACTGAACGGCAAGCCTGCCGGGCAACGGCAGGCGGAAATAGCAGCGCGGCTGCAAATCGAAGCGGAGGAGTTTGCCCAGACGCCGGTTTAACGATGGAAACCATGAGCGACAAACTGTCGGTCCGGGAGGCTGTCCGAGAATAGACTGACATGTCCTTCTGCGGCTTTCTTATCAGTAAACATGCTTCCGTCCCGGTCAACTGGCCACATGGGGGTAATGGACATGAGTCTCCTTCTGTATTGGGTCTTTTATCTGTATATAAATACAGTTGTTTTGTCCAGTAGGCTCTCTGGGAATCAGCTTTTAAAAAAACGAGGCCTGGTTTTTTGAAAGTTACTGAGCACCAAGGAAGTTAGGCAGTTCTGTCTGGCGATATACAGCTAAGAAATACTAAATACGACAATAATCAACAATCATTAGTTGTCACCCTGAGCATGTACACTTTTATCTTTAAAATATTTGCG
>NZ_JAHHPO010001190.1 GCF_024606365.1 Endozoicomonas sp. ONNA2 | reverse complement strand
GAAAGTCTTTTAACTAACTATGGCAAGGCTTTCACGCTTAAGTCAGTGCCATTGGATCAAGCAAGTCATTTTCGACAGCTGTGCAAGGCGGAATGACAAGAGCTATTGCGAGGAATTCCAACGAAGATCCAGCTGTTCAAAATGGCTGCGCAGTTCATATTCAGAAAGTGGAATTGGTATAAAACACTGCTCAAATTAATAACCGTGCCTGAACGATAAAAACATTTTTGGAGGACATCGATGTATACCATTGGTCATTTTATCAACGGTGAAATAGTCCACGATGCTGAACGCACCCAGGCGGTTTATAACCCGGCAACAGGCCAGGCAGAAAAACAGGTGGCACTGGCTGGCGTCGCTACCGTGGCAAAAGCGATCGCCAGGGCTGAAGCCGCCTATCCTGCATGGCGCAATACACCGGCCATCAAACGTGCCCGCGTCATGTTCAAGTTCAAGGAATTACTTGAGCAACACGCCGAAAAAATTGGTCAACTTATTGGCCAGGAGCACGGCAAAATTTCACACGACGCTGCTGGTGAATTACAACGGGGTATTGAAAATGTCGAATACGCCTGCGCTATCCCTGAGTTATTAAAAGGCGAACACAGCAAAAACGTCGGCCCGAATATCGACTCCTGGAGTGAATTTCAGCCACTGGGCGTGGTCGCTGGTATCACCCCGTTTAACTTCCCGGTGATGGTGCCGCTGTGGATGTTCCCGATAGCCATTGCCTGTGGTAACTGCTTTGTTCTGAAGCCCTCTGAGCGGGATCCCGGTGCCACCCTGTTTATTGCTGAACTGTTGCAACAGGCGGGATTACCTGACGGCGTTATGAATGTTGTTAACGGGGATAAAGTGGCAGTAGACGCTTTACTTAACGACCAGCGTATTAAAGCGGTCAGTTTCGTTGGCTCAACACCGGTTGCTGAATACATCTACCAGACGGCCAATAAAAATGGCAAGCGGTGTCAGGCCCTTGGTGGTGCAAAAAACCACGCCATTGTCATGCCAGATGCCGATATGGATAACACCGTCAACCAATTACTCGGTGCCGCCTTTGGCTCCTCTGGCCAACGTTGTATGGCGTTATCCGTGGCAGTAGCGGTTGGCGACCAGGGGGCTGATGCATTAGTGGCCAAAATGGCTGAGGCAATGAAAGGCCTGAAAGTGGGTGCCTACACCGATAGCAGCAACGACTTTGGCCCGGTCATTACCGGTGCCCATCGCGACAAAGTACTGAACTACATCAGTCATGCCGAAAGCCAGGGGGCAACCATCGTCGTCGATGGCCGCACGACAACTGTCGATGGCTACCCGGATGGCTTCTTTGTCGGCTGCACCCTGATTGACCGGGTAACACCGGAAATGACCAGCTACCGGGAGGAAATCTTCGGCCCGGTACTGCAAGTTGTCCGCGTTGACACAATGCAAGCAGCGATGGATTTGATCAATGCCCACGAGTACGGCAACGGTACTTGTATTTTTACCCGCGACGGTGAAGCAGCCCGTTATTTCTCTGATCACATCCAGGTGGGAATGGTCGGTATTAACATACCGCTGCCAGTCCCCGTTGCTTACCACAGCTTTGGTGGCTGGAAGCGCTCGCTGTTTGGTGACTTGCA
>NZ_JAHHPO010001189.1 GCF_024606365.1 Endozoicomonas sp. ONNA2 | reverse complement strand
TCCTCAATTTTCTGCCATCCTCGCTACGGGCGCTATTCTCGGACAGCCTCCTAGAAATGGTTTCACAAGGATCGTCGAGGAGCTGCTGGCCAGGGATCTCTCTTTTGTTAATGAAAAGGTGGCAGTACGGCTCTTCACCTGGCTGTCAAGAATGGCTACACAGAGATCGCAGAGGTCATGCGGACAGCTGGCGGCAATAAAGAGCAAAAATCCGGGGTCAAGCCTTTTCTTATGCATGACAATTGACGTTTATACTGATAAAAATATATTTGCATAATGAAACCGGGGCCGTATGTTGATTTTGGATCTGATTGTCTTACTCGTCGACCTAATACTTCGCCAGGCGTGGCGCACTCGCTCTTGTCTCACCATCCAAACACATTTTGATGAATCCGGAAATAGTGGTATTTTCACAGAAATAAAAATAAATGAACCGGATGCTCAGACATAAAATTCAACAAAGGTCTTGCACAGTGTCAAGAAGTCTTTTCAGTGTGGGCATGGTGAGAAGAGCTTTCGTTTGAAGGTGGCTCCTGACAATACACACGCGCACCGGCGGAAGACCCTATAAATGTGAGGTGTGAGAAACGAGCGTTGCATTCAAAAGCGCCCTGGCATTTGAAATTCCAACGCCATTTGCTCAAACAGCCTCCCAGGCAGCATCGGTTGCGGTTTAAACCAGCGACCAATGCCAGTGGGAAGTGATCAGGTTCTATAACTTAAAAAAACTTGGGAGATAATGTGGATGTGACTTGGTTATCTGAGCAATAATTTCAAGCATAGATACTCTGAGTGCTATTTTATGGACAGATTCGTTATCTTTACCCAGTTCGATGTACGCGAGGCAAATTTGCTTAATTTGAACTTGTTTGCCATGCCAAATTACTATGGGCAAGCTCGTTTCAAGGGATTTGGGATCATTGAGATCAGGAACCACCTGTGGTTCAGTCTCTTTATAAATCAATTTGGGAAATTCGGTCATTTAGATAATCCTCCTTGAGCATTCGTTATATGTAGACTAAAAAAACATCAAATAGTTCCCAAAAGGATCATCTGGTTTTCGTCCAAAAAGGCAATCAAATCTGACACTCCCCGCCCTATCGGGCGAGGGTCCTTGATCGCTCAAGAACGTTTCTGTTTCACAGTCCGCAGCTCAGGGAAGAGGTGGGGGCGCCTGGCCCCATGCTCCCCAAGTCTCACACGAACTCCGCAGGCAGGGGACCGCCCTGCTTAACATCCCGTCTGCCCGACGGTAGGTCTACAAAAGACCGAGTAAAAGTAGCAAGGAATGAACAAACACTCAAGCTGCATATTCTGGCCCATCGTGAACACCAATTCTGGCCAACCGCGTTTTTCAAAAAATCTGGATCAGGTTTTTAATTATGCATGACAACTGACATTTATACTGATAAAAAGACATTTGCTTAATAAAACCGGGGCCGCCGGTTGTTGATTCTGGATTTGATTGTCGTACTCATCAACCTCATAAGTAGCTGGCCATATGGAATCGTATATTTCTGGCTACTTGGGCTGGTAC
>NZ_JAHHPO010001188.1 GCF_024606365.1 Endozoicomonas sp. ONNA2 | reverse complement strand
ATAGATGTAAGAAAAGTCATGGGTTATGCATTTATGACTTGAATTCAGGAAATATTTCTATCGGCTGATGCCTGTCATTCATAAGCACCCACGCAAAGCCAGAGAATCCCGGATGCTTCTGCCGTGATTCACATGTCACAGGGTTTTTATTGCCTCCTGTACGGACATTCTGACAAACAGGGTAGATTGAACCTCGACTATCACTCAACTTGACATTTATTCTTCCTCAGCTTTTATAGAGACTTTAATGTGAATTAATCAAAACTATCTGGTTTCCCAATGCGTGCAAGTCAAGACTATCCCCAATTTGATGGATGCAGTAATGGATCAGTTACCTTGCCTGAGTCCCGGCGTCAGAATGATTGCGCTGTATGGCTCAGTAATTCAGTTTCTGCCGAAGAAAACGTCGTCCGTTCTACAGCGCAGGAACAAACCATAACATCAGCAACAAAACCATTAGCAGACCGACGCATATCACCGGGTTTTCAGGTAAGCCAATGCCCGAACGGGAAGGATGCAGCGAGCCCGATACTTGTTGAGTCAAAGGGGCAGATGTACCAGCTGATGCAACTGCCGGACTTCATTAAACTGCGTGACTTCGCCGAGAGCCAGGATAACAATTGGACGAAAGTGTATGAGGATAGGCCAAAAGCGCTTCTCGTGGAGTCCAGGCCAGAGGATCTGAAGCCCGGTGAGCAAGGCACCGGATTCAACATTGTTCGTGCGACTGTCCAGTGGGACGATGTTAAACCCGAGACGCTGTTCAACACTTTACATGATGCTGACTACCGCAAAACCTGGGACGGCAAGATGATTGACGGGCGCAACATCTGTCAGCTGGATCCACGCAATGATATTGGCTATTACTCATTGGAGCTTGGTTGGCTGATCTCGAATCGGGATTTTTGCAACATGCGCTCCTGGATGGAGTTTTCCAACGGCGATTTCATCATTATGAATCGCAGCGTTGATCATCCTGACTGTCCTGAGCGGGAAGGCTTTGTCAGGGCTCGCTCTATTCTCACCGGGTATTACCTGACACCGACCCCCTCTGGCGGGGCTAAACTGATATTTATTTCGCACACAGACCCGAAAGGCTCCCTGCCTGCATGGCTGATTAACAGCTTCATAGGCAAAGTAATTCCTTACACTGTGAATAACTTGCATGACTGTGCCCTTAAATACGATACCTGGGCTGCAGAAAATCGTGGTGCAGATGCAATACCCACATGGCGCACACCAAAAGTTGACTGGAGTGCATCTACTTAAAAAGCCCCGGATCCTTCTGCACTGGCCAGGAGGCTGTCCGAGAATAGACTGCCCTACTGCGGTGGCAGCAAATTGAGGATAAAAAGTCGGAAATTTTTAGTAAATAGAACCACTATTAACTAAAAATTTC
>NZ_JAHHPO010001187.1 GCF_024606365.1 Endozoicomonas sp. ONNA2 | reverse complement strand
AGCCTCAATTTCTCGCAATCCTCGCTACGGGGACGCCCAGTCGGGCGCTATTCTCAGACAGCCTCCTGGCCGGTGCGCCTGAACAGCAGATCCCAAACCCCATGCCCTAACCGGTGACCTCGTTGTTCAAATTTGGTTAGCGGACGAAAATCCGGTCTTGGCGAATAACCGTGATCGGTGGACAGGTTATCGAAGCCTGCGGCCGAGTTCATCACTGTCAGCATCTGTTGAGCATAATTTTCCCAGTCAGTGGCCAGGTGAATAATGCCACCAATGTCCAGCTTGGGACGAATAGACTCAATAAAAGCGGGCTGAATCAGGCGGCGCTTATGGTGACGTTTCTTGTGCCATGGGTCCGGAAAGTAAATCTGTACCCGTGACAGGCTGCCATCGGGTACGCACTGCTTCAGCACTTCAACCGCATCGTCGCAATAGGTTCTCAGGTTGTGGATACCCGCCAGCCGGGCTTCATTGAGCAGGCTTCCGACACCCGGGCGGTGAACTTCAATACCAATAAACTGTTTATCGCGCTCCTGTGTCGCCATGGTGACCAGGGAGTGTCCCATGCCGTAGCCAATTTCCAGAACCCGTGGCGCTGGATCCGTAAAAGCCGTCAGGAATCCCTCGGTGCCCTGCTCCAGGGACAATCCCCACGCTTGCCAGCACTCATCCCAGCCGCGTTGTTGGCCCGTGGTCATGCGACCGGCACGGAGCACAAAGCTCTTGATTTGACGCTTGTGGGGGATTTGCAGGTCGTCGGTCTCACCGACCGGTTTGGCAGTATCGTTCATGGACATCTGAGTTAGTAAACAATGATCGGCGTAAAATGCAAATTTCAGTTATAATCTCGGGCGGCAAAAAAGGCCAATATCAACCAGCCAAGAATGAAGGAAGCACCCCCGAATGGTGTAATCATCCCCAGCCAGCGGATACCGCTCAAACTGAGCAGATAAAGGCTGCCAGAAAACAAAAAAATGCCTGCAGTAAAGAAACCTGCGCTCAATTTCAGCTTTTTTGAGTCAGGGTAATTGGTTCCCAGCAAGGCGACAAACACCAGTGCCAGGCTGTGGTAGAACTGATAGTCGGCGGCGCTCTGGAAGGTATCCATTGCCCGCTCAGAGAGAACACCCTCCAGCGCATGAGCGCCGAAGGCACTCAGTGCCACAGCAGTCATACCACTGATGGCACCCACCAACAGGGCATTCATGGCTTATGCACCCCTGGCAGATTCGTTGCGCTGTCAGCCGCTAACAACAGCCCTTCCTGGAAATAGCGTGAGCTGGTTTCAAACTCATCAAGGTGTGCCAGCAGGTGGCCCAGTTCGTTATACACATCCACACTTTTGCGCAGCCTGAGGCTGGCTTCAAGATACTCCCGGGCTTTACCCCAGAGTTCATTGCGCAGTGCCAGGCGACCAAGCGCAAGTAGCAGCTCGGGGTCATTGGTACGCTGGCTGAGGAGTGATTCCGCAAACAGCAGTTGCTTTTTCAGGTCTCTGCCCGGCGTCTTGCCATAAAGGCGAATCAATGCCTCGCTGTAGCAGTGATTAAGTTTTTCCCGCAGCAGCGCCTCGGTTTTTTCCCCGGCACCCAGGCGCACCAGACAGTCACAGTAACGGTAGAGGATCACCGGATCCTTGCGTTGACTGTGACTCAGCCCGAGCCAGATATCATCTGCCGGTTTGGTTTTCTCGTCGACAGAGATGCGGTTACGGCCATAGTTATTGGCCTGTTCGAACAGGGCTTTGAATGCCTGTTGTTCCAGCTGGTGGTATTCGTCGTCCTGAATCACTTTCTGCTTGCGCAGCCTGGGCAGCAGTTTTTCCAGGGATTGCCAGTCATTCAGACGGATATATACCTGCTTGAGCATTTTCAGTATGTAGCGATGACGTGGATACTTCTTGTGCAGATGGGTCAATGTGGCCAGCGCCTGCTCCAGGTGGTTACTGGCCAGTTGCAGTTGTGCCTGGGTGATACCAATCGCCATTTCTGCGCCGGGTGCCTTGCTGTCAGCCTGCCTTAGCCAGTTGGCACTGGATTCATAATGTCCTGCCTCATGGGCCGCCCTGGCGGCGGCCAGGTAGTTGATTAACGGCGATTCACCACTGTTCGCCGCCTGACCAAGGAGTCGCTCTGCCCTGCGCCAGTGACCTTTGGTAAACTCCGCCAGACCACGATCAAACAGTTTCCTGGCTTTGGCTTTTCGGGCACCGGATGACAGCGGGTAGATAACACTGAACATGCCCAGCAGTATCCGGCAAATAATCACCGCCAGCCAGACCAGGCCAAGGGAAATGACCACCAGCAGCAGCAAACCCCAGAGGCTGCTTTCAAAGGTCATCTCATCGTAAGCAACCAGCACATAACCATGGTCATTGACCATGATGTTGGCCAGTAAAAAACAGGCAGAAACGATGATCAAAAATAGCGCAAACCCTTTCATGAAATTTGCACTCCCGGTTCAACAGGCTGATCCGGCTCGATCAATGGAGGGCTGCTTTTCCTGTCATCACTGTCCGGTGATGGAGGGGGTGCCTGGTTTTCTTCCGGCTCGATGGTCGATTCCGGTGGTGTGGGGGCGATATTGGCGCGGGACTCGTGCTCTTTCAGCGCCTCCAGCGAACGGTGAATAGCGGGTATATCGGGGGTGATAGTGAGTTCCTCCAGTTCCGCCAGTTCGTCAGCCAGCTCCTGACTGATGTCACCACCGAGCATGTAATAACGGCTCAGCCAGTCACTGGTTTGCTTGAGACTGGTCTGAAAAATCGACTGTTGCCCGGTGATCAGCGCGAACTTACCCTGTTCGATCAACATCAGCATTTTCTGACGGATTAACTGCTCCTGTTCCAGGGTCAGCAATACTTCGATGGGCTGATCTCGCTGGGTATTAATACGAAAGAGGCTGGTGAAACGATGCCAGGTGTCCAGCAATATGCCCTTGATGGTGTCCTGCCAGGTGTTGTCTGCGGGGGTGGCTTGTTCAGTGGCCGTTGGTTTGGCAGTGGCCACATCGGCAATATGGCTATCATCCAGGATCACAAGATCGGGGATCAGATCCGCAATGGCCTGCAGTCGCAGCCAGATGCCTTCCTGATTCACCAGGGCGGTGGCTTTCAGCACCGCCATATCTTCTGCCAGAGCCTCCCGGACCGGAAATAGAGTGTAGTCATCCAGTTGTTCCAGTATCTGTTCGGCACTGGCCATCAGCTCAAGGGCGCCGGTCACATCATTGACCGTCAGCAACCGCTGATTGGCCAGGCGCAGAAGGTATTCGACTTCGGCGGTCCGCCATTGGTTTCGGGTGGAGCCTTCAAGCGCTTTGACCTTGCCGGACAGGGTATCAATTCGGGCCAATAGTCTGGCTTCCCGTTGTTGCAGTGCTTGCAACTGTTGCTGGTGCTCCTCGATATCGGTGGCGGTGTTTTGGGCCACTGTCGTCAGTCTGGCCTGCTGCCGGGCCATCTGTGCCTGCAGCTGGTCCATTCCCTGAAGAAGAGTCGGCTGGCTCTGTTCCAGGGGCATGGCCCGCCAACCGATGTAGCCACTGAGGCCCAGGGCACAGGCGGATAGCAACAGGGCAAAGCCTGCCAGGGCTGAACCCCTGGTTTTGCCCTGTTTGGCTGGTTGCTTTTCTGAACGGGACTCTGTGGCAGAAGTGATGTCTGTTTTCTGCGGAACAGCTTCAGGGGTATTGTCTGGTAAATGGTCGGTGTTCTGGTCTGTATCGCTCACGCTTGGGCCTTCCGATTTCGAGAGGATGCCCTGAGGGAGTGCCTCCCTTGTTTTTCTATCGCTTTGCCGGGCACTTCCTTCAAGGCTCCCGCTCATTGTTCACAAGAGGCAGATCCTGGCCAATGCTGGCAACATCATCTCGTTGCTGGCACCGCCGGTATTGGTTACCTGCTGGAAACCCAGGCTATGGGCCTGTCTGGCAACCCGTTCACTGGGAACCAGCAGCCGGTAGTCAGCTCGATAGGCCATGGGTAAGTAGTACCCGAGATTTGTCAGGGTTTCGCCACTACCACAGAGGATGACATTGATTGAATGGCTTTCCAACTTTTTTACCACCGCATTGCGCTCATAAGTGGGGCGGGTGCGCTGATAAACGTCCAGCGTGTGGACACTGGCACCGGCATTACGGAGCTGTTGCTCCAGCACCTCCCGTCCCCCCACGCCTTTGATAATCAGGAACCTCTTATTCTGCACATGGTTAAATGCGTCCAGGGCAAGAAGAGCTTCACTGTCTGCGCCGGTTGGTGAATATTGAGCCTTTATAGCAAACCGCTCAAGTTCCGCCGCTGTGCTGCTGCCAATGGCAAACCACCGGCAGTGAACCGGTAGCTGTGGCCAATATCGTTCGATCAGCTCACCCCCCAGACGGGCAGCCGGGCGGCTGGTAACAATAATATGGTCAAACTGGTGGAGCATTAGCAGGCAGTCTCTCATTGCCTGTGTTTCTGCCAGCGCTTCAATAGCAAGCATGGGCACGGGCCAAGCCTGGCCACCAAATTCCTTGATGGCGTCTGCCAAAGCCTGTGCCTGAGGCTCAGGGCGGGTTACCAATGCGCGAATATGAGACAGCTTCATTATGCAGTTGAACTAATTTATATCCAGTGTGTCAGAGTTTAGGCTGTATTCCATAGGGGAGGCCAGCATCTCGATTAGATGCATGATATTCGAGCTACCCAGATGTCAAGTGCAATCAACCAGACAGAGAGTATTATTGATGGAAACAAAAGTACATGTAACCAATAAACCCACTCGAGTCGAACCGGATTTTACACCAGCATCCAAGACTGAAATAGTTCTATTAAACGGACATAGACTCACATACACGGATTCAGTTAAAAATCGAATGACTGATAAATGCCCAATCTGTCAAGAAACACTTTTCTCGGAAGAAAAAGCAATCATAGAAAGGCCTTGCCAACATTTTGAACACCAGGAATGTTTTCTCAGGAGAATAACAGCCGAAAATCAACCTGCAACTATAACCACATGCCCTATCTGCAAGAGCCAAAAGCCACACAATAAAGAATATATCTTTTATAACAGGGGTACTGATTGGTTGCATAGAGCTGAACGAAAATGTGAGAGAGAAGATTGCTTATATATTCACAAACACAATGACGAAGCGGAGGCTCCTGGTTGTCCATATCCATATTCAATGTTCCCGGATCATGAAAGTGCGACGGGCTTTCTTCATCAATACGGCAAATTAGTTGACAAACTTATTGTAACGCAACTGGGTTTCTCCGGGATTAAAGCTTTTGAATCAGGTTTGGAGAATATAACAAACGAGCGAAAGAATGACATGGAAAGAAAGTATGGCAAAGAAAATGATCTGAAAAAACTGGTTCAACAATTTGATGAAAACCACGGGAGAGCAGAAGATTGTATGGCCATCCTGGAACGAGAATTCAATCAGGGTTTCGAGCCTGGTTCTGATAACATAAAGTCTTTCAGGCATAAAACAAACTCAAAAACGGATGAAAGTAAAAGCATCATTAGAGATAGAATCCGGGAAGCCAAAGAAGCATTATTATCAAACAGGGCCGTCAGTAAACACCTTATTGATTTACGATACGCGCTTGAGAATGACAGGGAGCATTGCGGGGGCTGGGGATCACCGGAAGTCTCATCAATGATTTCACTTTCAAATCCAAATCCTCATGAGCTGATTCCCGGTTTGGCAGAGTCAACGGATATGGATTTTGCCCTGGTCAGAACGTTTACTGTAGATGGAGTGAATCATCCATTCGAAATTCGAGTGGATGCAAAAAAAATAAATGAATCCAAATCAGTGAATGAGGCTGTTGCAAATGTTATTAACTGTGTTCGGTGTGAGCTTATGATGAGTAAACTCATGAAGAACTATCCGGCATATTTTGACGATAAAACCAAAGTGTATTTAAAAACACCATTTGATTACTGGGGTGATAAAATTGAGATTGTTTGCAGCGATAATAAAGAACAGCCCCATGCCATCAAGTTGAGTAAAGTATTTGATTTTGAAAAAAAGGAATTTAACTTCACAGTATTTCTGAATGCCGTGGATCAATTCAAGGGTCATGGTATTAATCGTCATGATCTCAGGAGTGGTTCGTTAGACCAAATGCAAACGGGTCAGAGTACAATGATTTTCGACGATTCTGGAGATATCCCTTCTTTTGGTCGCGGTTTTAGAGATATCCCTTCTTTTGGCCGCGGTTTTAGAAATACAATGTCAACAAATACAATATTATCAACAGAAAGCGTATCCAGATCCACGGGCTTACTTGGTACATGCACTCCATCAACCATGTCGGAAAATCGATTTACGATATCACACATCCCGCCCGCAGCCTCGAGCTTATTTGGTGCGTCCCGTGGGTTGGGAAGTATCAGATTGACGATGCCACCGGATGCGCCCTTCATCGGCGGACTAACACCAGTGGGTAACAGGCCCCGATTTACTGGCCCGGTTCCCTCAACCGCATTAACAGTCCTGCCTTCCCGGGAAGAAGGAATTATTGGTTTTGACGATATCTTTTAGGTTCTGTTGGCATAAACTTATAAATTCCGGGAAGCGTAAAAGCCGCATTCCACAAGGCGAACCGGTGCAAGCGTAGTAGTTTAACATCACACCCGTTCAATGCCGTCGGAAGGCGGCTTTACTGGCTACCCGAAGCGCTCAATGCAGCAAGGATTTTATCCGCCCCCTGTTTCAGGAGGGATTCAGCCACCTTAATACCCGCAGACTCATAATCTTCAGCGGCACAGGTCACTTCACTGCGATAGATGGTTTTTCCATCAGGACTACCGACCAGACCCCTGAGAAATAGCCGGTCTCCATCCAGTTCAGCAAATCCGCCAATCGGTACCTGGCAGCCACCATTCAGGCGTCTGTTCATGGCACGTTCAGCCCCAACCCTGATTGCTGTTTGCTCATCATGCAAAGGGGCAATAAGCCGTCTGGTTGCTTCGTCATCCTGGCGCAGCTCAATGCCAACGGCACCTTGTCCAGCTGCAGGCAAACTCAGGCCGGTATCCAGGTAGCTGCGAATGCGATCAGCCATCGCCAGTCGAATCAACCCGGCCGCTGCCAGAATGATCGCGTCATACTGGCCATCATCCAGTTTGGCCAGGCGGGTATTCACATTGCCCCGCAGAAACTGAATGGACAGGTCAGGCCGGGCGGCCAGAATCTGACACTGCCGACGCAGGCTTGATGTGCCAACAACGGCACCCTGTGGCAGCTCGTCCAGAGTAGCATAGTGATTGGCGACAAAGGCATCCCGTGGGTCTTCCCGTGGGCAGATAACCCCGAGCCCAAGCCCTTTGGGAAACTCCATGGGCACATCCTTCATGGAATGCACCGCAATATCGGCTCGACCTGCCAGCAGGGCATGTTCCAGCTCTTTGACAAACAGCCCCTTGCCACCAATTTTCGCCAGTGGCGCATCCAGAATGCGATCACCCTGGCTGGTCATTGTGACCAGTTCGACCGGAATATCCGGATGGTGTTGTTCCAGCTGGTGTTTGACATAGTCTGCCTGCCACAGGGCAAGGGCGCTTTTGCGGGTGGCGATACGAAGGGTTTTCACAGGAATGACGGCTTCTGTTGTTAAACTTCTGTCGTTAAACAGGACTCAAGTCAAGCGCCAGCCAGTGACTGGCAACGCTGTTTTGTATGTTCACCCACGCAGGCCACATTTTGCAACTTGTTCTTTGATCTTGTTCTTTATCTTGTTTGTTATGATTGGTGTGCAATGAAACACCAAAGGACCGGAAAACCTCAACACAACAGTACTTGCGGGGGGAGGCCAGGTATTGGCACCTGGCTACAGGGATTGCATGACTTTCTTGATCAACGGCACATGACGTCGGCTGATGGACAGTGGCTGTGGCACTTCCCGAAGATGGATAAAACAGTGACCCTTGTCATCCCGGGACAGGCTTTCAATGGCATCCCGGCGTACCAGGGCATTGCGGTGAATTCTGACAAAGTGCTGACTGTGGTCTTCTTCCAGGGTTTTGAGTGAATCATCGATCAGCACTTCACCATGACGATGATGGACCGTCACATATTTATTATCCGCCATGAAATAGAGCACATCATTCAGGGGAACCAACTCAATACCACGCAGTGTTTTGGCGGCGATATGGCCCTGCTCTTTTTGCTCTGGCAGATGGTCGTTCAGCCAGGCCAGTTGCAGACGATTCACTTTGCTGGCACGGTGTAATGCCTGGTTCAAATGGTCCTGGCGAATCGGTTTCAGCAGATAACCTACGGCCTGGGCATCAAAGGCTTCCAGGGCATGATTGTCATAGGCGGTACAGAAAACCACGGCTGGCGGTTTGTCCATGGAGCTGATGTAACTGGCCGCCTCCAGACCGCCCATCACGGGCATGCGAATGTCCATCAGCACAATATCGGGGCGATACTGGCTGCACAGATCAATGGCATCCCGGCCATTGCTGGCCTCATGTTCAAGCACCATAAAGTTATCAATCCGGCCAATCAGGTGTCTTAGCCGTTCCCGGGCCAGTGGCTCATCATCAACAATCAGGACATTCATGGTTCAGAGATCGGTTCCAGTCAGTCATTAATCAACGTTTTTATCAATGGTGTAAATCAACAGCGCTATCCAACCGGCAGGGATATTGCACCTGCGCCGTGTACCATTTGACACCACTATGCTCCCGGGTATTCGTGGTCAGGCTGGCTTTGTTGCCAAAGAGCATGGCCAGACGAGAGCGGATATTGTTCAGGGCAATCTGATTGCCATTTGAAATGGTCTCAGTATATGGCATCGGATTTTCTACAGAAATCTGAACCGTTTGCTGATCAATGTGGATGCTGATGGTAATGCAGCCACCGGCCTCCAGCGGCTGAATACCATGGTAGACGGCGTTCTCCACCAAAGGCTGCAGGGTAAAGGGAGGAATAGACAGCCTTTGCGGCAGTTCACCAACCCGCCATTTTACCTCAAGGCGGTCACCCAGCCTTTGCTGCTCGATCCTCAGGTAACTTTCGCTGATTTGTATCTCTTTGCGGATGGGGACGAAAGCACTCTGGTTCTGACCGGGATTGTTCAGGCTGGCTCTGAACAGATCCGAGAGATCTTCCACCGCCTGCTCGGCTTTTTCGGGGTTGATCTGAATCAGGCTGGCAATAATGTTCATGGAATTAAACAGAAAATGAGGGCGGATTGTCGCCTGCAGTGAGTCCAGGCGGGCATTGTGGATAACCTGTTGCTGCAAGCTGACTTCGTACTGGATATAGAAATAGCGCAGCAGCATGGCCGAGATAATCAGCGCCGCCAGCAGATTGCGGATGACCTGTTGCCAGTCAGGGGCAAAGAGAATAGGTGATAGTAAAGTCTGGGAGAGCAGGGTCAGCAGCAGCGTGATGATCTGCACCCCCAACAGGGAAATCATGACTGACTGCCACGTGGGCAGACCCATCAGGAAGGGTCTGGCCAAATAAAGAAAGGCACTGCTGGACAGCACAATCCACTGAACAAACAGTGACAGCATGGCCAGTCGTGTCCAGCTAAAGTCCATATCGCCGGGCAGGGCAAGCACCTGCACCAGAACAAACAGTTCCGAAATCAGCACCAGCATAAACACCGACTGACCGGAGCCAAGGTCGGGTAGAAAGAAGTCATCCTTGCTGTGTGGGGTCTGGATCATCAGGGACTGTTTATCTCAGGCAGCCTCTCAGGAGTGAGAAGCCATTGATTATTGTTATCGGAAGTCCGTCCATTCTCTTGCCCGGAAGGAGGCACTGAGCGATGCAATCAAGCCATGACACCGATATAATGCCCCGCTCTCAACGGGTCAATGCCGGACAGGTATTGATTGTACGTTCGTTTTAAAAATGAGAACCGGGTGGGGAGCAGACCAATGTCGGCCAGCGATTGCGCAGATCAGGGTGAAAAGAGCAGTAACCACAGTTCCAATCAACAGTGGGGTGGGCGTTTCAGTGAAGGTGTTGATGCCTTTGTTGCCCGTTTTACGGCCTCCATTGATTTTGACCGGCGCCTTTACCGCCACGATATCCAAGGGTCAATGGCCCATGCACAGATGCTGCACCGGGCGGGTATTCTCAGCGAAGACGAACTCACTGCCATTATCTCTGGCCTGGAAGGTATTCTTGAGGATATTGAGCAGGATCGTATTGACTGGTCCATTGAGCTTGAAGATATCCATATGAATATCGAGGCCCGTCTGACCGAACGCATCGGCGCGGCTGGCAAAAAGCTGCATACCGGGCGCTCCAGGAATGACCAGGTTGCCACCGATATTCGTTTATGGTTGCGTGATGAGATTGACGCCATATCCGCAGAACTCAAACGTCTGCAGCACGGGCTGCTGGATATTGCCGAGCGTGAAGCAGACACCATCATGCCCGGTTTCACCCATTTGCAGACAGCACAGCCTGTGACCTTCGGTCATCACCTGATGGCCTGGTACGAGATGCTGGTACGGGATGATGAGCGCCTGCAGGACTGCCGCAAGCGCGTTAACATCAGCCCCCTGGGCGCTGCCGCACTGGCAGGAACCACCTACCCTATTGATCGGGAGTATACGGCTTCTGCCCTTGGCTTTGATCGCCCTTCCCGTAACTCTCTGGATTCTGTCAGTGACCGGGACTTTGCCATTGAGTTCTGCGCCGCCGGGGCCTTGATCATGACCCATTTGTCCCGCATGTCTGAAGAACTGGTGCTGTGGACTTGTGCACAATTTAACTTTATTGATCTGCCCGACCGCTTCTGTACCGGCTCTTCTATTATGCCGCAGAAGAAAAACCCGGATGTGCCCGAGCTGGTCAGAGGCAAAACCGGCCGGGTTAATGGCCACCTGGTGTCATTGCTGACCTTGATGAAATCCCAGCCGCTGGCTTACAACAAAGACAATCAGGAAGATAAGGAACCTCTGTTTGATACGGTGGATACCCTCAGGGATTGTCTGCGGGCGTTTGCTGATATGGTGCCGCATATTCAGGCCCGCAAAGAGCACATGCTGGAAGCGGCTCGCCGGGGGTTCAGCACCGCTACCGATCTGGCGGATTACCTGGTGCGCCGTGGCATGCCCTTCAGGAATGCCCATGAAGTGGTGGGTAAGGCGGTGGCCTTTGGTATTGAGGAAGGTCGGGACCTGTCGGAGATGACCCTGGCTGAGCTTCAGGTCTTCTCTGATACGATCGGCCAGGATGTATTTGATGTCCTGACCCTGGAAGGCTCCGTCAGAGCCCGTAATCATCTTGGAGGTACAGCGCCCGGGCAGGTCAGGCAGGCGGTTTTAAACGCCCGTAAAATGTTGTAGAAGGGTCTTGAAAAAAAGGAACCACAAAGGCACAAAGACACAAAGTTTTCCTGGTCTTGGCAAAGAAAAGGTTTTCTGTCTTTCTGGTTCAAAATTCATTTAGCCTTTGCAGCAACTGCGGACCGTGGGAACAAGCGCTTCCTTTGTGTCTTAGGAGCTGTCCTGAAATAACTTCGACATT
>NZ_JAHHPO010000108.1 GCF_024606365.1 Endozoicomonas sp. ONNA2 | reverse complement strand
TTTTTTTGTGTAATACCGTCCATATTAGGAAAGTTGTTTTTAGACAATTCCTAACAGGGGTTACCGATGTATTTGCTGTTCAGTGGTGAGGGCCCCACCGATATGGGGCAAGTAACGGTCGCGAATGAAGTCTGTGAATGAGATCAGTTTCAGCCAGGCCCGATGGCCTGGTTTGTCGATCAGTGGGTAGAGCGCAAAGCCTGCCTTTCTCATATTGAGCACGACCTGTGTGGGTTTATCCCCAAATCGCAGCTGGAGGCAAGAGCCAAAGCCAACGCCTCCAGAAAAGCCATTGGGCTGCGTGGCAAGAAACACCCCGAACATGAGACTCGTTACTATTCAAAAATGCCAGGGCTATGGCTCAAATTGCCAAAGAAAGGCCAGCATTCAGTGATGATAAGGTGATTGCTGTGCTGTTTCGGGATGGGGATGGTACCCAGTCTTCAGGGCGAGGGGAGTGGAAGGCAAAATACCAATCCATGTTGGTTCCTTTGAGGGCTATCCCCTGCTCTTCAGAACAGTTTCAAGACGCAAGTTGAGAAAGTTAAGGCCTGCAGACAGGAAGGTTCGTGAGCTTGTTTACAGGCTTTTGGGCATAACCGTAAATCGCTCCAGCCTCGCACCATAGGCCTCCATCTCATCTGCAGTTAATTCTGTCCCCCTGGCGTCATAGGGTAACTCCATCGATAAATGCCAATAATCAGCGCCTGAATCGCATACCGCTGCTGCCAGATGGACTGGCAAAAGACCAATAACCACATCACCGGGTTTGATCATTGAAAGATCCAGGTGACTCAGGATGATATCGACAGGGAACTTTTGTCTGTTCAGCCAGACCAAAGCTCCGGGATGTCTGGTAATAAAAAAATTAGCCATAATGTGTAATTGTTATGTAGAACATACCTACATATTAGGGATACATTGATACGTTGGAAGTAACACAAGCTTGCCAGCTGCCTTTAAGGACCATTCTAGTTTTACATTATCAGTGTTCACTTTTTTCATGACCAGGTCGCTCAGACTGGCCTCATTTATGTATGGGGCGATCGCTACCGGGCAACTCTCTGTGGAGGTAATTGTTGAAACACCGTAACCATGGCAAACAGATCTTACTGGTGGCCTCTGGCATGTCGCCCCAGGTGTTAACAGAAACGCTCTATGCACTTATTCATCAGGAGAATCCGTTCCTGCCGGATGAGATTCATATGGTCACTACGGCTGTTGGCAGGGACAAGGCCGCCAGGGAATTGTTGCATGACAGTAACGGCTACTTTTACCATTTCTGTCGAGATTATGGATTTACTTCAGGAGTGTTCCAGGCCAGTGACATCCATACCATCAGGGATCTGCATGGGCGTGAATTAAGCGACATTAAAACACCGGAAGATAATGAGGCGGCAGCAGATACGATTACCGCATTGATTGCCAGCCTGACAACAGACCCGAATACTACCCTGCACGTTTCTCTGGCCGGAGGGCGTAAAACCATGAGTTATTACACCGGTTATGCCCTTTCTCTTTATGGGCGAAGACAAGATCAGCTGTCCCACGTTCTTATATCCGATGGTTATGAGAGCTGTCCAGACTTCTATTATCCAACGCCTGTTACTCAAATGATCACCAGCCATCAGGGTGAGAGTCTTGATGCCTCAAAGGCCCGGGTCACACTGGCAAAAATTCCCTTTGTCCGGTTACGTGAAGATCTGCCAACCCGCTTTCTTGAAGGGACAGCGGGATTCAGTGAAACCGTACGCCGTATGGGTAAAGTGGATGAGCCGAGACAGTTGGAGCTGGATATCAAACAACGTCAGGTATCGTTATCCGGGATCAAATTTGATTTGTCCGCAAGGGAGCTGGAGCTTGCTTTTCTGCTGATGTTTGTCCGCAACCTGGAAGGCGATGATGAAGGCTTTGAGGTTCCCCGCAAACGTGCAGCACAGTTTGATATCAGCAAACACTACCTGCAGGCACTGTGTGAATTGAAAAATGTTGAATACACACTGCAATGGCCAGAATTAAAAAATAAGTTAACCGACGCAGATGTTCAGCTTCGAACTCTCTCCAGTTTGGAGAATAGCGACGGAACCAACAGTGCAATGAAAGACAGTTTTTATAGCCAGCGACGGAGAGAGTTACACATAATATTTCGTCACGAGTTGGGATCGCAATTAGCAGAATGCTATCTGCCACAGCCCAAAGACGGTCGGGGTGGTTATCATGGCCTGAACCTCAAGGCCGGACAAATCAAAATCATTGAATAAGAACAATATCATCAGAAAGGGAGTTCATGATGATTACAGGACTGAATATTTCTGACCGTATGGTGACGACTCATCGTTGAAGCCGATCCGAAATTACCATCATAAGGACTGTAGCAAAATGACAACAATACTCCTGGCAGAGAGGTTTTCCCTCTGGTTGCCCGTTATCAAATCAGTACTCCCATGTTTCTGGGGGATGCAAGAAGTGATGCGTGGACAGAAAAGATACGGCCATCATCCCTGAAAGGTGCGCTGCGCTTCTGGTGGCGGGCATTAAACTGGGGGCCAGGGCGATAGAATCGGCCTTACGATCGTTCCAATCAAGGCTAATTTAAAC
>NZ_JAHHPO010001186.1 GCF_024606365.1 Endozoicomonas sp. ONNA2 | reverse complement strand
GTGATGCGGATATCGTTATTGTTACGGCCTGTGGTGAGCGTGCCGGTGAGGTGGTGGAAACCATCGAAGAGTTCCCGCACCTGCAGGACCCCAGGACCGGTGGTGGCCTGATTGATCGTACGGTTATTATCTGTAATACGTCGTCCATGCCGGTGGCCGCCCGGGAAGCGTCTATCTATACCGGCCTGACACTGGGTGAGTACTACCGCCAGATGGGTTACAACGTGCTGGCTCTGGCGGATTCTACTTCCCGCTGGGCCCAGGCCATGCGGGAAACCTCGAACCGTCTGGAAGAGATTCCCGGTGAAGAAGGCTTCCCTGCCTACATGGACTCTGCTATCAAGGGAGTTTACGAACGTTGTGGTGTGGTTCGCAACGAAGACGGTGACGAAGGCTCCCTGACCATGATCGGCTCGGTATCACCGGCCGGTGGTAACTTTGAGGAGCCGGTAACCCAGGCCACCCTGAGTACGGTGAAGGCATTCCTTGGCCTGTCTTATGATCGTGCGTACAAGCGCTTCTACCCCGCCATCGACCCCTTGATCTCCTGGTCACGTTATCTGGATCAGCTGGCAGACTGGTACTGCGAAAATCTGTCGTCAGAATGGGTCAGCAACGTCCGGGAGATGCAGGAACTGCTGGTGCGTGGTGACAGTATCAACCAGATGATGCAGGTAACCGGTGAAGAGGGTATTACCCTGGAAGACTACGTGACTTACCAGAAATCTTACATGCTGGACATGGTGTATCTGCAGCAGGACGCTTTTGACGATGTGGACGCTTCCTGCCCGATCCATCGTCAGCAGGAAAACTTTGACCTGGTGGTGAGCCTGATTCGTCAGCAGTATAACTTCAGCGAGAAAGAAGCAGTGCGTGATTACTTTATCAAGCTGACCGGCCTGTTCAAGAACATGCACTATGCACATTACAGCTCCCCTGAATATAACAACTACTTGAGCCGCATTCAGGAGCTTCGCAGTCAGTACGCAATGGGTGCCCTGGCTGCCTGAGGTTAGTGTACAAGACGTTCTTTCAAGTCTGCCGATGATGTCGGCAGTGTTTTTTTCACTCTTTATTGGTACGGATAAACCATTAACGCCTGAATACCTTTTGCAAAGTACATTCTGTGGGCATGTAGAAAGACTGCAAACCTGTCGCTGTAATTCCTTCTGTTCAGATCAGTAGGCTGTCCTGCTGAAATGACCGTCAGAAGCAGGCGCAATTAGTCAGGATGCATCATCAGGGAGCGTTTCTTTAAACTTCCAGCGAACTCTTAAAACCGGCGTTTTTTTAAATGCAGGAATCAATAACCAGTATATAAAAATGCCAAGGCAGTTTGCGACGATATCCCAAAACGATGGGTGGCGATAGTCGGTGAGAGATTGCAGGCCTTCAATCCAGATACCGAACAGTGCTGCGATAGTCGCTTTTTTCAGGTTGAATCGCTCCTGATAACAAAAGCCATCCAGCAGGCCGGAAATAACCAGGAAAGCAAGGCAATGGGCTATTTTGTCAGCAGCGACCGGCAGCCGCCAGAAGGTCAGATCAATACCCCTGAAGCTGTCGACAGGCAATAGCGACATAATAGTAATGGTTGTCAGGGTGATGGCTAATGCCGCTGCGCTGAGCGGTAAGTAGTATTGAAGAATTAACGCTTCCAGTGTCGATGCCTTGATGTCTTCCACGTTACACGTTTGGATCTGTTTTTATTGAGTTTGTCTTTCAGTGAAGCAGGAATTTCCAGCTCACGCCAATGGCCCGGGTGGAGGTCGTCAATTTTCCATGAACCTATCTGACAGCGAATCAGTCTGAGTGTGGGAT
>NZ_JAHHPO010001185.1 GCF_024606365.1 Endozoicomonas sp. ONNA2 | reverse complement strand
ATAGCTAAATATCCTATTATCGGGATGATCGTTCGACCGATTCTGTCGCCCTGGTGGCAAAGGATTTATCACAAAACAAAATATGCTAAGACACGCAACCGTTCATACGAAGGATAGGTAATTTACCACGATACAAATTCTGAAAAGACACGAATGCAATCATCAGGATAATGTGTCCGACATGCATGACTGTGTCAGTCATCCGGAAAAGCATATTCACGTTTTTTTGCCACGACTAACCCGGATATTTCATAAAAGTACTCCCTATCTCGCTTGTCCTTTGCCGCTTTATGGGAGTTTTGCTGTACTCCCCGCGCTTCCCTGGGGGGCTAAGGTTTTTTCCTTTCTCCGGGAATCTGTGGCAAGGTTTTTTCTTTGCTGGATCAGTCCCTAACCACCGATAAAGCGGCTCAAACGCCGTTTGAGGTGACGGTTCTCTTGCCGAAGCTGATCCAGTCGTTCCAGTAACTCAATAGCCAGCGCGATACCCGGCCAGTCCACATCAAGGTCCTGATGAAGGCGTACCGCTTTTCGGGTCATCAGCACCATGGCCGGGCTGAATCGCCATTCAACGGGTGAAGTGCCCATGGGTTCTACAATCCCCTGCTCGATAATTTCGATGATGGTCTCTTCTGCTACACCGGTTTGTAGACAGACTTCAGTGAAACTCAGGCAGGTGGTCGGTGTATCGGTCATGAGGCTTCACTCCATTCGGCTCGGGGATCAAAGGGGGCCAGTTCTGCCAGCTGGTGCCAATGCGTTTTAACGTTGTCGTTGTTTTTGGGCATAACAATTTTCAGCACCGCGTAAAGGTCACCCTGTATCTTTTTACCGGGCAGACCCTTGCCTTTTACCCGTAAGCGCTGACCACTCTGACTATTTGGCGGAATGGTCAGATTAATCTTGCCAGACAGCGTTGGCAGCGTCACTTTAGTGCCCAGCGCTGCCTCCCAGGGCGCGAGGGGAAGGGTGATCATCAGGTTATGTCCTTCCACATCGAACAGTGGATGGGGGACCAGCCTGATGCGCAAATACAGATCGCCATTGCCACCATCCCCGATGCCCGGGCTGCCCTGACCTTTCAGCCGGATCAGCTCACCATCGGTTACGCCGGGGGGAATTTTTACCTTGAGGGTTTTAGTCACCTCGGTCACGTACCCTCGCTCATCATAATGGGGCAGGCTGCAGGAAATGGTTTTGCGCTCATCACTGAGGGTATCTTCAAGAAAAACAGGCATCTCTGTTTCGATATCCTGTCCTCGCCGGCTATACGTCCTTCGTCGTCCAAAATGACTGGCGTCAGGGCCACTGCCAAAGATAGACGAGAAGAAGTCTGAAAAATCCCCCTGGAAATGGTGTCCACTGTCGCTCCCGGACCCGAAAGGTTCCCAGCCCGGAGGTGGTTGAAAACCTTGTTGAGACCCACCGTACTGACGAATTTCGTCGTATTGCGCACGTTTTGCGTCGTCTTTCAGTACTTCATAGGCTTCAGCAACCTCCTTGAACTGATTTTCAGCATCATGGTGATCACTGACATCCGGGTGATACTTCCTGGCCAGCTTTCGGTAGGCATTTTTTATGGCCTTGTTATCAGCATCAGGCTCTACACCCAGAATCTTGTAGTAGTCTTTGAATTCCATAGTGCATCCAGAAGGGGATTGCGAAAGGCAGAATGATAACGTCGTGAGCACACTATAGACCAAAGAGGGACTTGGGAGAGGTTATCGATGTTCTGAACGGGCTGTCCCGGGAGGCTGTCCGAGAATAGCGCCCGTAGCGAGGATGGCAGAAAATTGAGGA
>NZ_JAHHPO010001184.1 GCF_024606365.1 Endozoicomonas sp. ONNA2 | reverse complement strand
ACGGTGAGTAAGATGGTTAAGAAAGTGGGCAGTTGCCAGTAGTCAGTTTTCAGAACAAGACGTTTGGTATTTCTTTTCTGCTCACCGGAGTATGACGGCCAACTGCGTTATTTTAACAACGTCATCCCTACGCTTCTGGCTTTCTTACCGAAGGTCATGGTTTCATCGCAGCCATTGTCTTCATTGATCAGGCAGATGACCGCATCGCTGAAATCACCATTACCGCTTTCATAACGCTGTATTGCCTGGTGGGCGATATCCGGCCGCTCTACCTGCAACTGCCGAATGGTGATCAGTTGCCGGAGAATGTCAATCAGCGTCTGCCGGGGTTGCTGGTAGCAGGCGCCCAGTACCCAGGTGGTTTCAATCAGCGTGATTAATGAAACAAAGCCGGGATTATCCGGAGTCAGTCGTTTTTCTATCGGCCGGTTGGCAATGCCTGATTGCACTGCATCATCCTGCGCAATGTAGCGAACCAGAATATTGCTATCCAGTCCGATCATGATTCGCTGCCCCTGCGCTCAATCGCCTGGTTCATCTCTTCGATTGAGACGTTATGGCTGGTTTTGACCATGCCTTTCAGTGATTTGACATCGGATCATAAACAGAACGGGATGAAGCGAATGGCTCAGGCCGAGCAGTTACAATTTATGACGCCGGAAGCCTATCTGGCGTTTGAACAGCAGGCTGAGCAGCGGCATGAGTACGTTAACGGGCTGATCATCGCCATGGCCGCTGCCAGCCGCAGGCACAATCTGCTGACCCTGTCGTTTGCCTCCCTGCTGCGTGCTCACCTGCGGGGTAGCTCCTGCAGAGCTTACGCCAGTGATATGACAGTGAATGCCAGCCATAAAGAGAATGATGTTTTTTATTACCCGGATGTGATGGTGGCCTGTAACGGCTCTGACCAGAAAGCCTATGTTGAAGATCACCCAACCTTGATTGCCGAAGTGCTATCCCCCACCACAGAGGCAAGGGACCGGATGGAAAAACTGGCGGCCTACACCGCCATTAAGGGGTTGAAGGAGTATGTATTGATCCATCAGGATAAGATTGCCGTGGATCTCTACCAGAATGCTGGCAATGGCTGGGAGATCATCCGCCTAAAGCAGGAGACCGATACCCTGCAGCTCCATTCCATCGGTTTTTCTATCACGCTTCGGGAGCTGTATGAAGCTGTGGTGGGTGTTCTTTAACTGCTCACCTTGTTGATCAGGTACTCTTCTGGCGTATAAACCGGCAGTTCTGACGCTGAAAAATCTTTAACGTTGCGGGTGATAATGGCTCCGGTGCCTGCATTGACTCCTGAAGCATAGAGTACGCTGTCTTCGTAGTCTTTGAAGCCGATGTTCAGTGCCATCTGGAGAACCTGATGGTCAACCGGGGCCATCCGGTAGATTTGCAGCAATGTCTGAATGGCCTGTTGCCCCGCTTCTTTACCAATGGTTTTGCAGGCCAGGTAGTGGATGGTGGTTAAGGTGGTAGCGCACAGGTAGCCGGTGCAGGCTTTGCGTTCAACCAGCGCCATAATACGGGATGAGTTTTGGGCATAAGGTTCGCGCTCCAGAAGAACATCCAGGATAACATTGGTATCCACCAGAATACTCACAGGTATTTATCCTCAAGGTGTTTTTTGTAGGCATTGTCATCGTCAGTGGTATCTGGCGAACGCAGTGCACCTTTCAGCTTTTGCGTTAGCGGTGGCAGCGTTTCGTTATCGGATTCTGCCCCGGTTAATGAGTCAAAGTAGTCTGCGACCAGTTGTGATAAAGACTTACCGTGATGCGCTGCATAGGCTTTTGCCTTTTGAACCTGCTCAGGCTTCATTCTCAGTGTGAGTTTTTGCATATCTGATTCCGTGCCGTACTGTTTTAATTCAGTGTACGTCACACGCCAGTGGTTGGCAAAAGCCGAACAACGCTATTTTTTGCTGAATATCTACGGATGCATTAAAAAATCCTGTTCCTTCATAATCCAGTGTTTTTTATAACCTTGAAGCCCATTCAATGGATAAAATTCTCGCTGGATTGCAGGTGTTCCCGCCTGCGCTGTATCGCTTTGCTTTTATCGGGGCGCTGGCTTTTGCCCTGTTTATGGCGGTGATTCCCCACGGTGCCGACCCGACCGCCGCCGTTAATGACAAAGTCAAACACGCCATTACCTTTATGGTGTTGTTTACCATGCTGGATCTGGCCTGGCCTACGGTGGGTATGCCCTGGTGGAAACCGGTGGGGCTGCTGGCCTTTGGGGTGTTGATTGAGGTCTGCCAGAAGATGACCGGTTACCGCAGCTTCAGTGTGGGTGATATTGTGGCCAATGGTGTGGGAGTGTTGGCTTATCTTGGTGTGTACCTCGTGATTTCCCGTTAAGGCTTTTTGTGAAATCTCCTTTTCTTCTGTTTCTTAAAGGTATCGCCATGGGCGCTGCCGATGTGGTGCCCGGTGTTTCCGGCGGTACCATTGCGTTTATTACCGACATTTACGATGAGCTGCTGGACAGCATTAAACGGCTGGGCCCCGGTGCGGTACTGGCTCAGGACGGCATTGCCGCCTGCTGGAAGCACATCAACGGTGCGTTTCTGCTGACGTTTGGCAGTGGTATTTTGCTGAGTCTGTTCAGCCTGGCCCGGGTGATCAGCGGGTTGTTGGTGCCCCATCCGATTCCCCTCTGGTCGTTTTTTACCGGGCTGATGTTGGGCTCGGTAAATAAGCTCTGGCCCTGGAAGCAGACAACGGCTGACCAGGTGTTCAATGTGTTGCCACAGACCTATGAACATTTGACCGGCCAGACCGCCCAGTTAACCCTCGCCCTGGCCATGGATGGGGCTCTGTGCGGTGGTGATGGTGTTGGTGATTGAGCGGGTTGCCAAGGCTGCGTAGTTAACAGTTTTCAGTGGGCAGAAAAAGACGGCTGATTCGCTTTTCTTTTTCTGAAAACCGCCAACTGGGAACTGCCCACTTTCTTATTCGTAGTGCGTCCACATCCTGATGATTTTGACGGCTTCGTCTTCCTTTAGCACCTGATAGACGAGGCGATGCTGAATATTGATTCTTCTGGACAAAGCGCCACTCAGATCGCCAATCAGCTTTTCATAGGGAGACGGTGTTTGGTAAGGGTTTTCTGCCAGAATGGCCAGCAGGGTTTCTACTTTTGATTTCAGGCCTGCTGAAGCGATCTTTTTTGCATCTTTCTGGGCTTGCCGGGTATATACCAGTTTCCAACTCACCAGCCCGGCTCCTCACTGCAATCAGAAAGATCACTGGCTAAACCATCCTGAATGGATTTACGCATGCCCGGTACGCAGAGCAGATGCAGGGTTTCCTGAATGGCGCTCCAATCCTCTTCGGATACCAGTACGGCGTTGTTGCGTTTACCAGTAATCAGCACCGGTTTGTGGTTTTTCGCGGTTTCATCAATCAGACGATACAGGTTGGCACGAGCCTCACTGGCACTGTAACTGCTCATAGATGGAGTCCTGTTTGGTTTATTGGTTACGTACGTAATATAGTACGTTTTATGTGGCCTGGTTGGCCATTACCCGATTACTCCCGATTTTGTCCAGAAACTCGGCTGGGCCGCTGGCCATGTTTTGCGCAAGGAGGGCAATGCCCGGGAGGCTGTCCGAGAATAGCGCCCGTAGCGAGGATGGCAGAAAATTGAGGA
>NZ_JAHHPO010000107.1 GCF_024606365.1 Endozoicomonas sp. ONNA2 | reverse complement strand
ATTCTTAAATAAACTTTCTCTGTATCATGACGTACGATCAGTGGTAATCAGGAAGATATTTGAGGGAGAGAACTCATAGCCGTTCCTGGACAAGTAGTCAAGACACGTTTCTTTTGTATTCGATTTATCTTTTGCGTTTGATTCTGCATTTTGCATTTCATATTCTATTGCATAATGCAGAACGGATTTTTCACTCCCGTCAGTAAGATTGATATTGACACCACGGTTGAATAGATACTTGAGACATTCTATGTGGCCATTTTTAGCAGCATAATGACAAGCTGTTTTCTTACTATTGTCGCGCAGGTTGATATTCACGTCACTGTTATCTAATAGATGTTTCAAGCATTCGACTCCACCATTTTCAGCAACATAATGCAGAGCCGTTTTCCCATTATCATCACTAACTTTGATATTCAACCAAGTGCTGAGCAAATCCTTCAACTTTTGAACGTTATCCTCCTTAGCTACAGAGCAAAGTTGTTCAATTTGCTCTCGTCTCATTGTACTGTCTGGATAAAGGTTAGCTTCTCTGTTTTGAAACAATCTTTTGCACTTGGGAGTGGCGAGGTTAATTGGCGACTTCCCATCCTTGTTACTCTTAATAATTGCACCCGCATCTAACAGTAATTTCATGCATTCGGTATTTCTATGCTTAGCAGCGTGGTGCAATGCTGTGTTACCTGAATTATCAGCGGCATTGATATCCGCTCCTTTTTCGATTAATAATCTCACATAATGATGGTTACCTTGTCCATAACAAGCTTTATGAAGTGGCGACTCCCCTTCAAGGTTAGCCTTTATATCCGCTCCCGCGTCTAACAGAAATTTCCCGCAACCGAAAAGGTCCGAGGCAGCAGCGTTGTTTAATGGTGTGTTGCCATGTTTGTCAGTGGCATCAATATCTGCTCCAGCCTCAGTTAATAATTCTACGCACCCTTTGCACTTTTCTTTCTCCCCAAACTCTTCTTTTTTTTGAGTAGCAAGATGAAGTGGCGTCTTCTTTTTATTGTTAGCTTTTATATCCGCTCCCGCGTCTAACAGCAATTTCACGCAACCAGAATAGCCCCGTTTAGCGGCGAGGTGTAATGGTGTGTTCCCAGAGTTATCAGTGGCATCGATATCCGGTTCTGCTCCAATTAATAATTCAAGGCAATTTCCGCTCAGGGACTCTTCGTCGCCACCAGCAGCATGGTGGTGCGGTGTTTTACCATCTGCACCCTTGTCTTTGGCAAGGGAGGGGTCGAAGTCTAGCAATACCTGGACGATTTCGGTGCGACTTTTAAGAGAAGCAACGTGGAGAGCCATATCGCCAGCTTCATCCCTTTTTCTGGCCAGGGAACCATCAATTTGCAGCAATTCCATGACTACCCTTTTATCGCCATTTTTGACAGCCAAGTGAAGCATGGGACCACGCAATTCCGTAGCTGTCTCTGGGTGGCCATTTTGATCAGCTATCTGGCAAGCCTTAAGGGTATAATCAAGAAGGGCATGTTCAGATTTGCGGCCGAGTCCTTGATTAATAAAATCGATGTCCAGAAGTGCCATGACGGTATCTGTGTAGCCATTTTGAGCAGCTAAGTAGAGAGCTTTATTGCCATCTTTATTATCCTTTTCAAACAATCCAACTAGCACGCTTATAGCATCTTTTTCTGGATCTCTTGTCCCCAACAAATAAGCAAATGCCACTTCATCCCGAGTGAATAGCTGCTCCATTACAGTTTCTTTAACTTCTGGACATAGAAATGCCTGAATGGTACCAGTATGGCCATTTTGGGCAGCCAAGTGAAGGGCCGTATTGCCATCTCTATTCGTTTCTTCGACCAGGGAGCTATCAATGGCCAGCCATGCCTTGACTATATTTGTTCTGCCACTTTCAGCACCCTGGTGGAGAGCCGTATTACCATTGTTGTCCGTATCTCTGGCCAGGGAGTGATCAATGCCCACCACATGTTTGACAAAATTCATAATATTAATGGTAATGGGGTCCTGGGAGAGAGCTATCTTCAAAATTTTGGCCAGGAAGCCACGACATGCCTCGGCAACCTCTCTATGGCCATTTTGAATAGCCAGGTCGCGAGCCGTTTTATTCTCTTTATTTTTAAAATGAACAGCTAATTGAAATATGTCCATAGGCCCTATGCGGTTATGGTCAATGTTCAGAATTGCCTTAACGCTGTCTGTTTGGCCACTCTGAACAGCCAGGTGAAGAGCCGTATTGCCATCGTTATCAGAGACCTGAATCCGTAACTTCAGAAGACGTTGAAACCTTCGGAAGCCGGTCGTGCC
>NZ_JAHHPO010001183.1 GCF_024606365.1 Endozoicomonas sp. ONNA2 | reverse complement strand
GGCATCATCTTCTGAATGATGGACTCTTTGAACTCTTCTGAATAGCGGGCCATTGATCACTCACTGGACGCCCCTGTTCCGGGAGGCTGTCCGAGAATAGACTACCATCCTCGCTACGGGCGCTATTCTCGGACAGCCTCCTGGTATCTAAATTCAAGAGAGGCGACAACTATGTTGGCACAGGAGAGCAGTTACTATGCAAGGCACAACGCAGGAAACTTAACCGTAGCTATATGACCGGAGTTGTATCGCCGCAGAGTGACTACCCACTTAGTCAGAAATACGATTTCATTTAGTTAACTACTTACAACACATGCGACCACGACTAACCACAATAGTTCATTACAAAAGATAAAAAAGACAAACCTGGTAAAGATGACGAGAGAAACGGGTTGATGAATTCAGTTCAATTTACTGAGATTTAAACAAAAATAGCCACTCTGGCCATGACCTTGCGCAACAAAAAAAAGGGGAATTATTTCGGGACAATTCCTGACTGGAGCTGCCCGGGAACTCAGGCAGAGAATTACCGGGCAACTGTTTGGTGAGCCCATCCAATGTTTGCGACTACCAGGGGCTGCAGCCATATTGAACTTAAGTACATCTGCTTATGGCCCCTGGAAATCAAGGGTCAGCAGGATTTCAGCAAACAGTTACGTTATTGAGTATCCAGTGCCGGGAATGATTTAACCAGCTCATCCAGTGCTTTCATCTGAGTCAGGAAAGACTCAAGCGTGGACAGGCGCAAAGCCGAAGGACCATCACAGCGGGCATTGTCAGGATCAGGGTGGGCTTCCAGGAACAGTCCTGCCAGACCAACCGCCATACCGGCACGGGCCAGTTCTGTCACCTGGTGCCGTCGACCACCGGAAGCGACACCCATGGGATCACGACACTGCAGCGAATGCGTCACATCGAAGATAACCGGTGCACCGCCACTGACCTGCTGCATGGTATGAAAACCCAACATATCAACCACCAGGTTGTCATAGCCGAAATTGACACCTCGCTCACAGAGAATCAGACGATCATTACCCGCTTCACGGAATTTATCCGTAATATTCCCCATCTGGCCGGGGCTGAGAAACTGCGGCTTCTTGATGTTAATGGCTGCACCGGTTTTGGCCATGGCTTCCACCAGGTCAGTCTGGCGGGCCAGAAACGCCGGTAACTGAATCACATCCACCACTTCTGCCACTGACTGGCACTGATAAGGTTCATGGACATCGGTAATCACCGCAAAGCCGAAGGTGGCTTTCAGTTCCTGAAAAATTTTCAACCCTTCATCAATGCCCGGACCACGATAAGAGGCGATTGACGAACGGTTAGCCTTATCAAAAGAAGCCTTGAAAATATAAGGAATGCCGAGCTTTTCAGTTACCCGTACATACTCTTCTGCCACCTTCATGGCCAGATCTCTTGATTCCAGCACGTTCATCCCGGCAAACAGGACAAACGGCAGATCATTAGCAACCTGAATGCCATTAACATCAACAATTTTGCTTTTCACAAACGTTCCTTAAAGGTTTTTAGAAAAAAACCTGCAAAAGCAGGTATCAGCCGCCCGGCTTCAGTCAGAAGCGTGCTTGAAAGCCTGCGCTGCATGAATAAAGGCAGAAAACAGGCCATGGCCATCCCGGGGCGTTGAGGTAAATTCCGGGTGAAATTGACAGGCGACAAACCATGGATGGTCAGGAATCTCAACGATTTCTACCAGGCTACTCTCTTCGCAATCGCCTTCTGAACGACCAGCGATGACCAAGCCAGCGTCCTCCAGGGTCTTGACGTAATGGTTATTCACTTCATAACGGTGGCGGTGGCGCTCGGTAATAACATCCTGACCATAGGCTTCACGGGAGAGTGTGCCGACCGCCAGGTTACAGTTCTGGGCACCGAGACGCATGGTGCCACCCAGATCAGAGCCCTCATCACGCTTTTCAACCAGACCGTCAACGTCGATCCACTCAGTAATAAGACCAACCACCGGATGGGCCGCCTGGCGATCAAATTCCGTACTGTTCGCCCCTTTGAGACCGGCAACATGGCGAGCATACTCAATAACCGCCACCTGCATGCCAAGACAGATACCCAAAAAAGGAATCCTGTTTTCGCGGGCATAGCGCACAGTCTGAATCTTGCCTTCCACGCCACGGTGACCAAAACCACCGGGCACCAGAATGGCAGACACCCCTGCCAGAGCAGTAACACCATTCTGCTCGATGGTTTCCGAGTCGATATAATGAATATTGACCCTGGTTCGGGTTTTCAGACCGGCGTGTTTGATCGCCTCAATCAGCGACTTGTAGGCATCCAGCAGTTCCATGTACTTGCCAACCATGGCGATGGTGATTTCTTCGGAATAGTTAAACTCACGATCCACCACATCGTCCCACTCAGAGAGATCCGCTGCCTGACAGTCCAGGTTGAAGCGGTCCACAATGATCTGATCCAGACCCTGCTCATGGAGCATCCGCGGAATTTTGTAAATACTGTCCGCATCTTCCAGGGAGATAACCGCACGCTCTTCGACGTTGGTAAACAGGGCAATCTTGCGCCGGGCCGAGGCATCGATGTAATGTTCGCTGCGACAGACCAGAATATCTGGCTGAAGACCAATGGAACGCAGCTCTTTAACCGAATGCTGGGTGGGTTTGGTTTTGGTCTCACCGGCAGTTTTGATGTAAGGCACCAGGGTCAGGTGCATCAGCATGGCACGTTGAGATCCCAGCTCCACCTTCAGCTGACGAATGGCTTCCAGAAATGGCTGGGATTCGATATCACCCACCGTCCCGCCCACTTCCACCAGGGCGATGTCCGCATCACCGGCACCATTGACCACCCGACGCTTGATCTCATCGGTGATGTGGGGAATAACCTGTACCGTCCCCCCCAAATAATCACCACGGCGCTCTTTGCGCAAAACGTCCTGGTAAATCCGGCCAGAGGTAAAGTTATTGCCCTGCTTCATGGTGGTGCGGATAAAACGTTCGTAATGACCCAGGTCCAGGTCAGTCTCGGCACCATCTTCGGTAACAAACACCTCGCCATGCTGGAAAGGGCTCATGGTACCCGGATCAACGTTGATGTAAGGGTCCAGCTTGAGCATCGTCACCCTGAGACCACGGGCCTCAACAATGGCGGCGAGAGATGCCGATGCGATGCCTTTGCCTAACGAGGAAACAACACCGCCAGTGACGAAAATATAACGCGTCATGCTTACCTGCTGTAAATATGATAAAAGCGGGGTGAAAAGAGAGACTCAAGATGGGATATCAGGATACCAAAACCGCCAATTAACGTAAAACCGTTATTACATCAATACAGCCCGTAACCTGTGCCTGACGGAATAACGGGTGCCAATCACCCGGGCGCTTGCTCTGATATCAGAACAACTGACACTCATGTTATCAACCCCGGGGATAAAAACTGACAGTTCATGGTCTAAGCACAACAACAAGCTGACTTACACCAACACTCATCATCTCGTTGAGGTCTATTTATGTCTCCTTTACATTCTGGAAACACTTTAAGGTACGTTACCAACGGAGCCACAGGCAACAATGGCGCCTGCGGTGCCAAGGGTACATTCGGCGGTAATCGCGGGCATGACGGCGCTCAGGGAGAACACGGCCAAAACGCTCGCGCACTGAATGTTGCAATAGCAACCTACAATAACGTTATTTTTGTTCGAGGGAACCAGGCATCAAATGAGTTCAATCTGTTCGATAGAACAGTATCAATCTCTCTTGAAGCCCGTGGCGGTGATGCTGGCAATGGGGGCAACGGCGGTGATGGGGGTAAAGGGGTAACCGGGTCCAAGGGGAAAAACGCCACCCGATTTCGGATGGGTCAAAACGGGGGTCAAGGCGGCCCCGGTGGCAATGGTGGCGATGGCGCACGAGGTGGCGATGGTGGCAATGGCGGTAAAGTAACCCTCACAGTAGCACCTTCGCAAACCGATTTGCTCATGCTTTTCAACACTCCTGACGTTCGCGGTGGTGCACATGGCCGGGGTGGAAAAGGCGGAGATGGTGGCCCGGGAGGAGACGGAGGAAAAGGTGGGGAGTCACACCGGTATATCAGTACTGAGACCCGCACTGACTCAAGTGGGAGGACTCAAACACGTTTGACAACCCATTATCAACCGGGAGGATTTAAAGGCCCCCGTGGTTTACCGGGTCAAGATGGACGTAACGCCCCTGATGGACGTTGCGGAAATTCTGGCAGTTTTCAAATCAATGATTACACCAACCAGTACCCCGGGCCTTATGACCTGTCTGTTACTGCCTCCAGACTGTTGCCAAATAAGCCCGGCGATGATGGTTTTTTCGAACCCGGCAAACAGGTCTCTGTTGATCTGTCAGTCACGAATACCGGTCAAATGCCTACACCAGATCCACAGCCAATCAGAATGAGCCTCGTGGATAATAAATGGGTCAGCTTCAACCCCCGCTCTATTTTCAACCTCCCTTGCGCTATACCGCCTGGCCAGGAAGTTCACCCACAGAATCGCCTGGAATTTACCATTAATAAACCTCAAACAATACCCACAGGTGAGCCGCTGCATGAAACGGGTGTCGCCAACTTTTGCGCCACTGTTGGACGGGTTGAGCGACAGTTCTCAAAAGTAGCCACAGAGCAAAAAAGGTTTCTCGTAAGATATCCAGCGGATATCGATACCATAGAAGGAAGCCAATCAATCAGCCGCGATGAAGAAGCCCTGCTGTCGGTAAAAGTGAACAATATCTCTCCGAAAGCCCTTGGTTTGCAGGGCAGCCAACAGCGGTTGCTCAAATTGAACTTTAAGGCGGATGCCAATAATACCCAGACGAGAAGCGCCGACGTTACTTTTTACAACAGAGAAGGTGTACCGTTCAGTGGTAACGAGGGGCTCACGAAATCGATTGATGAACTTCCTCCCCATGGTCAGGACAGACTTTCAGGTTCGATCAGATTCAGAAATCCTGAACAGCCCCTATACACAAAAGCCACACTATTCGCAGAACTCCAACTGGGACGCCTGGATTGCCCGACAGATCCCCAATTGGCGGAAGTGGTACAACGAAGAGTGTTTGAAGTTCAGCTTGCCGAGGGTTACCAGTACAAACCTGATGCAGATTTTTTGCTGGTTACCAACGCCGACACGTCTTTGCCAGAATGGAATCAATGGAAAACCCTGGCCGCTCGACTTGGACTGACTTTTGCCACCTGGAACAGCTCCCTCAACAACGGGATAAGCCTGTTCCATGAGCTGCAATCCAGGGAAACCGAAGGGCATCATCCACCCCATCTTGCTGTCGAAACCGACACTGCACCGTTGCCCGCGACCGGAGAGCATGCAGATACCGGCGTCACGTTAGTTGATCACTTTAAAGACAAAACCATTGTTTTTCTGAATAATGACGATACCTGTGTAAAGACCCTTCCACCCTGTGATCTTTTCAGATCTGCCAACAGCGGCGTCAGAAGCTACATTGTGGGGCCAGACGCGATCAGGGAAGACCTGTTTTATCCGGAAAAGGATCTCGCCGCAAACCTCAGCGGACGTGCGAGGAAAACGGTAATAAAGAACGACATCCGCACTACGAACAGATCAGAGGCCAGACTGATAAAAGCAGCAAAAAAACAGGCTGGAAAATTGCATAAAAAGTGGCCTGAAAAAAGATTTACCGTCGTTTACCACTACGAAGATCTACCGCTACCAGGAAAAAGCCTACCCATCGTCGGAAAATACGGACCAAAAAGAATTCAGCTTGGCACACTGACCTCCATTCTTTCGCCGACGAACAATATGTTTGCCCATTTATCCAAACAACCCGGCGCAAGCGATCGCTCGGATTACGTCCTTGATCCGGGTAATGTCTATGGCTTGCTAAAAAGTCTTTCCATGGAGAAAAAAATTCAGCTGGTTCAAAACACTGTCACTGAAAATCGGGATACCTTGAAAAAAGCCATACTCTCAGAACTCGTGGATGAACATAAAACGTTCAGCCGGAAAAAGTGGAAAGGCAGTATCGCCAAGAGCGCATTGAAGAAGCGTTTGACCTGTTTACAACAAGTCGTGAATGTCAGCTATTCTGAGACCGGAAGTAAAGAGCTGATACAAGAGATACTTACCGAATTTCGTGCTTTTGCTGCCCGAATGCCCACGCTCAGGGATAAATGGCGCAATAGTACCCAGCGTAAGCTAGCCAACGTTACCAAAAAAATGATCGATGGTTTCAAGCAACAAGGGGATATTGACCCTGCAAACTGGCAGGAAAACTATAAAGCAAAGAAACAGGTTTTTGCCACGATTCACCGAAAGGATTTATGGCGTCACTATCAGGAGTCTGACGTTTTGCCAGTCCCTCAAAATGGTCTCAATGATCCGAACCCTGTGTTTGATTTCAACAAATTACAAAATCCATACGAAGCCGACCGGGTATCCCGGGTTGCGGAAAACAGTCACTATTTCAGAGACCAGGAAGAACGTTTGCGGGCATTGGAAGCACTGGAAAACGGTAACTTAAACGATAACAATCCGTGACGGATGGCTGTTGTATCGGAACTGTTTACTGAAACCATATTGACCCGTGACTCCCAAGGGCTGCAGGAATATGTACTTTATTTCAATATAGCTGCAGCCCCTGGTAATCAAGAACATTGGATGGGATCAAAAACAGTCAAGTTTTACCAATGGAGAGCGAAACCATCCCTCTCGTTAGCGTAATAGCCATCACACACCCAAAGACCCGGCGCAGCCACCATTTGATCACCCGCAAAAACCAGGGGCAGATAGTCTCTTAGCCAAGGTGGCACTTTATAATCCTGCAGCCATTTTTTCAGAGTTTTTCGGCCCTGCCGTCCGGCAATGGCAAACTTTTCATTGCCTGATATATGGCAACGACGTTTCAACAGTAACGGTTTTTGTGGCAGTCGGATGGCCCTGCCGGTGCGCTCCTGTTCGGCACTGCAGATCAGCGACCGGTCTCCCAACACCACGACCGGCTCTTTTTGCCAGTCCCATATCATGGGCTCAAACGCCTCCAGGTTTACTTCTTCCAGCACCACCAGCATTTGCTGATGACGAGTCAGGTTAAAGCGAGTTGCGACTTTCAGCAGAGGCTCAGCGTCAATGCGAGCCTCAATCACTTCATCAAAAATCTGTTCAAGGGTTTCTCTGGCGGGGGGTTGTATGCCCTGCAGTTTCAACCATTCGCGAACCACCCGACGCTGGGCACTGGCATCAAGGGCCTGCAGAGTTGTCAGGTTAAGCAGCGGTTGCCGGTCAAGCAGCCATTGCGGGCGATATTCAAGACACACGGCCAACTGTCCGGCAGTTTGCTGTTGGACAGCCTGATTCATCTGCCCCACGTCCCGGACAAATTCAACCAACCGTTCCGACGCACCCGGCCAGCGCCCTTCAACCATGGGGATCAGCCGTTGTCGCAGAAAATTACGGGAGAAGCGCTCATCCGTATTACTGTCATCTTCAATAAACGGGAGGTTATTGGCCCCGGCATAATCTTCAATAGCTGATCGAGCCACACTCAGCAGGGGCCGTAACAAGCAGCCATTACCCAGGGATCTTTGTTCAGGAATCCCCTGAATACCATCAACACCGGTTCCCCGGAATAACCTGAGCAGAACCGTCTCAGCCTGATCATCTCGATGATGCCCCTGCAACAGACAGCCACCCGCTTCTACGGTTTTGATAAATACCCGGTATCGAGCCTCTCTGGCTGCCTGCTCCGGTCCATAACCGTCATTTTCCAGAATAACTCTGGCTATGGTCAGCGGCACCTGCCACTGTTCACACACCCACTGACAGTGTTCCGCCCACTGATCAGCGTAGCGGCTCAAACCATGATGTACATGAACGGCACGCACATCAGCAGTACCGCTTCTGTAACGCAGACAGGTGAGTAAATGGAGTAACACGGTAGAATCCACACCACCACTGAATGCCACCGTTAAGGGGCAGGGTAACTGCAGGCGGGAAGATAGTTGCGCAAGCACCCACTCAGGACTGAGTGGATGACAGGCCCCTGCACTGTTTTTGGCAATGGTTGATGAACCCTTTTTTGAACTCAAAGCGCCCCGAAATCCCTGATTTTCTGGTAACGTTTTTCTAACAAGGTATTGCTGTCCAGTGCCGAGAGGATGTTCAGCTGCTCCACCAGCGTTGCTTTCAAACTGGCAGCCGCAGCTTCAGGATCCCGGTGGGCACCGCCCGATGGTTCTTCCACCAGGGTATCCACCAGACCCAGCTCTTTTAAACGACCGGCTGTTACCCCCATGGCTTCAGCGGCGACAGAAGCGTACTCGGCTTTTTTCCAGAGAATGGAGGCACAGCCCTCAGGAGAAATAACCGAGTAGGTTGAATAACCCATCATCACCAGATGGTCACACACGCCAATGGCCAATGCGCCACCGGAACCACCTTCACCGATCACCGTGGAAATCACAGGCACTTTCAGGCGTGACATAACCGCCAGATTGAAAGCAATGGCCTCACTCTGCCCCCGCTCCTCTGCGCCAATGCCGGGGTATGCGCCTGGCGTGTCAATAAAGGTCAGAATGGGCATATTAAATCGTTCCGCCATTGCCATCTGGCGGCAGGCCTTGCGGTAACCTTCCGGTTTGGGCATACCAAAATTCCGGCGAACTTTTTCTTCGATCTCACGCCCCTTCTGATGACCAATCACCATCACCGGCCGACCATCCAGTCGAGCCATACCACCAACAATGGATGGATCATCGGCAAAATGGCGATCACCATGGAGTTCATCAAACTCGGTGAAAATGTGGCGAATGTAGTCCAGCGTATAAGGCCGTCTTGGGTGTCTGGCCAGCTGAGCTACCTGCCATGAAGAAAGGTTGCTGAAAATGGCATCCGTCAGATTGCGGCACTTATCCTGCATGGTGGCGATTTCTTCAGTAATATTCAGCTCTGCATCACTGCTGACCAGCCTGAGTTCTTCTATCTTGGCTTCCAGTTCGGCAATGGGCTGTTCAAAATCCAGGTAATTCGGGTTCATGAAATCCACTTATCATGGCCGGGTAGTAAATAGCGATCAAAATACGTAAACACCGCCAGAAAGTCGAGTTAAAAAGCGTAATCACCTGTAAACAAGTCAACGGTATGCAAGTTTCCAGCGGCAGACAGAACGGTGGATAATTGACCTGTTTTTCATCAAGACAAATCCACCGCAGTCCAATCCATCGGCTCAGGTTCCGCCTCTTCAGGTTGTGAATCCGGGAGTTTGTGTGCTTTGCGAATGGTACTGAAAGAGTCAGACCCAAACCCCAGCAACGGCCGGATGAAAGTCGCCAGGTCGGTGCCTTTACAAGCCAGCTCAAAAGCAGCCAATGCTTCTACATAGGACTTTCCGCAATACAGGGCAAATGGGTGAACCTCAGACTTGGCTTGCGAGTCCTTACAATCCTGATACTGGATTTTTTGGTGCTGATGATCGAGTTTAAATAGCCGCGCACATTTGTCAGGCCTCAGCGTTCTGAGGAAAAACATACCATCATCCATTTGACCAGCATATATTGAATAAGGCTCTTTCAACCGACTAAACGTACTTGTTGAACGTCGATAATAATTACCTTTATAGAATTCATCGAAAACATAAACACCTGTTAGCTTTTTTAAAACATTGCCACATTCTGTGAAATTCTCCTGGCCCAATGTTCCATCTGCACATCGGAAGTATTTCACCAAACTGCCAGGAAACAAGTTGGGCCTGGAGATTTCAAGTTTGTCCATATTCCGAAATACCAATGCAGGCGATCCTGCTGACGCTGTGTTGGTGTCGGCGCGTAACGGCTCACTTTTGGCTGGCAACACCCCGGTTTCTGGCGGTTTTTCATGGGTTTTACCGGGCTGTAGAGGATCGTCTTTAGAATATTTCAGCCTTTTTTGAGCAGCTGCATCGGGGCCAGCAAGATTGAATGAAAATTTGCCTGACAACTCTGATCGGGACCGGAATTCATCAGGCTGTGGTATTTCCCTGTTAATGATTGGCTCTATTTTCGCCCTTTTCCGTGGTACTGAATCAGTGTCGGAATCGTCACTCATTAGCCTTTTTCGAGATTCCACCGCATTTCTGCAATTAGACTGTGGTAACAGCGCAGTAGCGACAGGAACAGTGCTGGTGGGCAGGTTGTTAAACTTTGCCTGATCGGCTGTTACTGGTTTGGTTTCTTGCCTCACCCGGTTTGATAACGGCGTTCGGTGAGCAGTAGCGGGATCCATAGGTAGTTCCTCTCGTAAGGCCTTCTCTAAATATATGATCATTTGCTGTTCAGGCAACCCGGAGGCGACAGCATACAAAAAAATACAGGATTCCATTTGGTATTACCGTATCAGCAGAAAGAAACAGGTTTACATATCCTGCAGGCTCAGGTACGCAGCCAAAGAGCCGTGCCAGTCTGCGATCAACAGAACCGCAGAGAATAGGCTTGAGTCGCATTAGAATAAAGATGCATCCTCTTCCGCAATGGCAATCCGCTTTGGGTCTGCCGGTGGTCTTTGCGGGACTTTCGGTTTTTGCGCTTCCAGGATTGCACTAAAAGAGTCAGACCCAAATCCCGGCAGCGGCCTGATGAACGTCGCTATTATAATGGTACCTTTACAAGCCAGTTCAAAAGTTGCCAATGCTTCCCATAGTTACAAAAAGAACTTTTTGGACTGATAAGTGTCGTTTAAATCAGCCTTGATTAGAACGATCGTAAAG
>NZ_JAHHPO010001182.1 GCF_024606365.1 Endozoicomonas sp. ONNA2 | reverse complement strand
GCAGCAAATGCCGGGGGTTATCCGTGAACGAATTGAGAAGATTTATGACCACTTAGTGTGCCGAGATAAATCGGCAAGATGTTAAGGGTGAAAGTCCCTGTGGGGTAATACTGGCGGGTCGCCCCAGGAGGCTAAGTATTGAACTGCGAAATCAAATAGTCCGAGGTGCTTATGTTGTTAAGTGATGCACAAAGCAATATTACAGGTTGCACTACACCGCAAGTGACCTGTGGGCCTCGCGCAGTCGGAGAGCTTGTGCATGCAGGTACGCATCTTGTGCCCTCTTAATCTACAAGAGCCGGGAGATCCTGCCGGTTTCTCCTGTTTAGCCATAGGAGACGCAGTAGGGAAGGTTAATAGACATACGTCTATTGTCGTTGGAAGAAAGTCGGACAAGCCCAAAGTACCTGAGAAGCGCCGAACAAAACAGAGAGATCTGTGGCGGAGGTTGTGGAGGATAGGGGGTTTGACCAAGAGGAATACCTAACAGGATGTCCGTGACCCGACTCAGCGCGGGAATAGCACTATGTCCAATCTGTTGGGTATACGTCAGGCTGCGGCAAAGGATCGTCGTTTACAGGTCACGGCCTTGTTTCACCATATTACACCTTATCTGTTGAAAGACTGTTTCTTCCAATTGAAACGGAGGTCAACAGCGGGGGTAGATGGTGTTACATGGCAAACCTGTCAGCGGGATTTGGATAACCGGCTGGCATCCTTGCACGAACGATTTGACGGTGGGAATCAAACGTAATCCGGTGAACTGGGTGCTGGATCTGGGCTTTTGATCTGATAAAGAGTGGAAATTCTTCGAACAGGTCGAACATGATTGGCTGATCATGTTTTTAGAGCATCGGGTGAGGGACAAGCGCATTATCCGCTTGATAAGACAGTGGATACAAGTAGGACACTACGACGAGGATGGTCGTCGTGTCAGGGGGATGCCGCAAGGATCGGTGATATCGCCGCTATTATCAAATATTTATTTGCACTACGTATTTGACCAATGGCGAAAGCGGGAAGCCTCTGGACGAATGATTGTGGTTCGCTTTGCGGATGACAGTGTGCTGGGCTTTCAGCGTGAACATGATGCAAAGGTCTTCCTGAGTGAGCTTGGTAAAAGACTGAGGCAGTTTGGTTTGTCCTTGCATGAGGATAAAACCCGATTGATACGCTTCGGTCGCTTTGCCAGAGTTGACTTGAAGAAAAGGGAGCAGGGAAAGCCGTAGACGTTTACGTTCCTTGGATTTACTCATATCTGTGGTATTAGTCGAAGCAGTGGAAACTTCCACATTGTCTGACGAACCAGCAAAGAGCGAATGCGAGCGACATTGAGCAAGATCAAAGACTATCTCCTGAAACACAGGCATGACCCCGTGCCGGAGCAGTTGAAGTGGTTGCGACGTGTACTGCAAAGTCACATGAACTACTTTTCGGTGCCCGGCAATGGACAGACAATCAATGCCTTCAGGACAGCAGTGCAAAAGATTTGGTACAAAGCCTTGAAGCGGCGCAGCCAGAGAAGCAGACTGAACTGGAAGAAGTTTGGTGCCTTCATCAACACTGTGTTGCCTAAAGTAAAAGTTCTTCATCCATGGCCAGAGCAACGGTTTGACGTTAAATACTCGAGGTAGGAGCCGTATGCGCCAAGAGGCTGTCCGAGAATAGCGCCCGTAGCGAGGACGACAGAAAATTGAGGATAAAA
>NZ_JAHHPO010001181.1 GCF_024606365.1 Endozoicomonas sp. ONNA2 | reverse complement strand
AGGCTGTCCGAGAATAGACTGCCCTACTGCGGTGGCAGAAAATTGGTCTAAAAAGCCGGAAATTTTTAGTAAATAGAACCACTATTCACTAAAAATTTCCGACTTTTTATCCTCAATTTTCTGCCATCCTCGCTACGGGGACGCCCAGTCGGGCGCTATTCTCGGACAGCCTCCTGGTATGAACGATTCAGAGTTGAAATTTCTTAAAAAATTCAGATTTTACAATTCAAGAGTTCATAATATTGGAGGGTAGTCAGGTTTTTATTAGTCTTTATTAACAGCAGGATATAGTGGTTGTGGTTTTTTTTCTCATTTTTTTATCCAATTATTTAAATTTAGAATATTGATGTCGTTTGTCGGTAATTGCTGCTCAATGGCCCGGTTTTTTCCGGGCTTTTTTGTTTGACCAGCGAAGCGGGCAAATCTGTTAGGCTGAAAGTAGCCCGGACTTGTTCCCATGGATGAGGGATAAACCCGGTACCAAGAGATTCGCTGACTCATTACGCAGTTATTAACTACCTGCCGGGTTTTTCCTGCTTTATAAGATTTTTGTTCATTGCCCGTTACCAATAATTCAAACGGTTCTTTTCACGGCTTGAGTCTTGTCTAACCTTGCCCTTGTTTTTCGAGGAAATAATTATGATATCCCAAACTACCGTTCAGCCAACAGGCACATCCATGGCTTCTCCCTCCGTATCCATTCAGCCATCCGTGAATGGGGGGGTATGGGCAGGGCTGAAAGCCGCCATTCGATTCGGTGTGGTTCCTCTTTTTCAGTCTTTGCATCCCGATTATATTCCCTCCGGGGTGCGGCGGTCGGCGCAACCGGAGGGAGGTCCGGCCTTCACCATTGGCAGTACTGATGGTCAGAGCAGTAGTTTTTTCCAGGGTATTGGACCGGGGGCCAGACTGTTGTCGTCTTTCACTGTGTTGCCAGCGGAGGTCAGCACGCTGTTGGAGGGCTTTGAGACCCTATTTGCAACGGCCCGGCTCAAGGATCAGTTGGAGGCGACGACCGCTCCGGCATCAGGGCAGAGCCAGGTAGACGGCTCAGCATCAAACGACAAAGACAAGAAAAAAACGACACCGCATCAAGAACGACAACGGGCCAGCCCACCGGCCGCCGCCATGACGGGCCAGCTGCCAAAAGCCGCTGTGGCACTGGTTGCCCTGTCCGGCATGGCTGCTACGGGTGCTGCTTCTCCAGCCAATAATAAAACCGACAGGTGGAATGCCGTGTCGGTGGGCAAGATTGATCATAACCCGGACTATCCACTGAATGGCACGCCTGTCAATGCGGCACCGCTGGAGGCTTCCCCGGGTAACAGCGCAACAGCCAATATCGCCCTGTGGGCTACGGCCTTTGTGGTGGCAGGTGTGGCCGGGGTGTGCATCTATCATCATTGTCTGCGCAGGTCATGCTCCGCCGGTGACCCGCAGGAAGTGATGACCATTAATACTGTGGGTCAGGCACAAAGGGAGGATAATCAACCGATGATAGAAGCCTTCAGGAGGGAGGCAGGAGAAGAAACTGCCGGTGAACAGCGCCGCAGGATACCTCCTCCAAAGCCGTACACACATAATAAATCGGCAGTACCGGAACCCCCCCCAATACCGGCAAGGAGCCCGTTCCTTGAGGAACTCAGGAATAGGGTTACTCAACCGATGGCAAA
>NZ_JAHHPO010001180.1 GCF_024606365.1 Endozoicomonas sp. ONNA2 | reverse complement strand
TGCAGTCGTGCGGCGACAGCAAATTGGTCTAAAAATCCGCTTTTGTTCGGCAAATCGCCCCGCTATTCACCTCATAAAACCGAATTTTTAGCCTCAATTTTCTGTCGTCCTCGTTACGGGGACGCCCAGTCGGGCGCTATTCCCGGACAGCCTCCTGGTGCTTCGGTAGCCTTGTTCAGGCACCTGAAGCTGTTGACCCTGCCGTAACGATCTTTCTCCAAAATCTTCATGACCATGATTTGTCACCTTTGTCATGAAAGCTTTAGCCACAGAGCTACACAGGAAAAGCTTTTTTCTGTTCTCTGTGCCTGCGTCGCAATTTTCTTTCACGGCAAAGCAAGACCCCGACAGAATGCTCTATCGGGGCTTACAGCCTTGAGCGAACCCAAGGTAAAAATGTTGCCTGGCGGGCGATGACCCTGCTCTCGGATGGAGACGAGTCGCATTATTCAAACACATCAGAAAACGCACCATCAGTCATATCGTACAAATCAACCAGATGGCTGTGCCGTCTTACAACCGCGTCACAGACATCAGCATCAACCTCAGTGTTTTTCACGGATTTGGCAGGCACAAGGCCATGATGCGCTTTTTTGTCGAGAAAATCAGAGAGCCCTGTCACCAGCTCTGGAAAAAACCGTTTTATATAATCCACAAAAAGACGTATGGCACTCTCATTGCCCATCAACTCTGAATAATAATCATAAAATCCAAGATTGTGCCTGATGGTGTTCAAAATCATCCTGCGCCGTTTGGGCCAGTTCGCCCGGGCATAAACCTCTGGCTGCATCGTCTCAGTAATCCGCTTCCAGGTGGCCAGGGGAAATGGGGTGGGAAAACAGCACTCGCCATCATCACTGATGACCGTCACCGGGCTGCCATCAAACGTCACATAAACTTCCAATACCGGCGCTTCGTCAGCAAAAAAGTAATCCATACTCTGGGCCATCTGGATAATTTTTGTTCTCAGCGGCGCAGACACCCGCACCTTTTTCATTCGCTTAAGCGCTTCCTGATAACTCAGAATGCAGTCATGATCTTTGCGAATATAACCATGACAAGAAACCTGGTTGCCAACAACGGCCGGGAATACACTGTTCAGTGCTGCCGCTACTTTTGCTCGCACTGGCAATAAATCACCCCAGTCCACCTCCATAGCATAGGCATAAACATATTTGCGGATTATTGGGTTCATATGAATTCCTTTTCATAGACATTCTGCAAGGTACACACCCTATCATTCAGCAAAATGACTCCCGGGTGAAGCCTTCACAGGCACAGGCCATGATATTGCTCAATTGAAAACCGGTGTCGTACAAGAAGAAAGATATTACAGCATTTTCCCAATAACGATCACGAATTAGCTATACCAAATGGAATATGTACCATAGGAATATACCCAGCCTCTGACTCTAAATGACTTATCTGAAAAAACATATATGGCTTAAGACGGCCAAGAATTCTATTTTTCACCATGCCACCAAGGAAGAATGATTCATTTGCACTTGCTCCCCAGTCCTCAAGCGTTGTGATAACTCTTTCATGGGCTGGAGCATTTCTGGCAGTTACTATTGCTGTTCTAATTATTGGTTTATAGTCAGAATCACGCTCTCTTTCACGCTCCTCAAGTTTTTGAAGGAATGATAACTTGTAACTATTCTGTGAACCCAGCCAAACCAGCCCACCAAGCTGGTAAGGAATAC
>NZ_JAHHPO010001179.1 GCF_024606365.1 Endozoicomonas sp. ONNA2 | reverse complement strand
GCATGGATGCATAAGCCAGAGCAACGCAGGAGCAGTTGCCGCGCAGGGCCGTCTATTCTCGGATAGCCTCCCAAGTCAGAAAATATGATTGCATTTGGTCAACTATTTATCATTCATCTTATAACCCATCATAAATGCAGTGAGTGGTAATTTTTAATGGAACAAATTTACGTGTCAGTTGTCTTTAAAATAGATGGCCAAATTTGCTGGCTATTGAACAGTGATGTGTCTGAAAATAATAAAATGTTTACCGGGGTTTATGATGAGACAGAATCGCGTTATTCATGGTTTTTCGTTGGTAATTTTTTTAATGATCAGTTTGCCAGGCATGAACGCCATAGCCGATGTGGATGACTATGCGGGTAATGACTCAGAATCATCTCTGTATATGGATGAACAAGACGATTTCATTGAGGATGATCTGGATGAGGAGCGGCAGGATGACACTGAAGCAAATGAAGACGACAACCCGCCTGAGAAACAAACGGCAATCAGGGAATATTACCAGGATCTGATTCGATCCAGAGATAAGGATCCAACTTTGTTGAGGTCAATCATTGATAATAGTAACTACCTGTTTAATGACTTGGTGATGAAACCACTGATCATTCCTTTTACCAACTTTGCTGAGGAGTATCAGGGTGTTTTCAATCGTCACGTGATAGACCCTGTTCGCCGTGGCAAACACTATATGAGATATATGGACAGTGTCATGCTCGGTACCTTTGATAATATATTGAATGAAGATACCGGGACAACCAACTGGCCTTATGCAGTTGCAGGAGCGCCCTATGGCTGGATTGTAAAAAATGTAGTTGCTGATTTTAAACTGGGATATGAGGTACGAAGCCCGGGTGTTATCGACAATAAATACCATAATCACCCTGTTCTGGTGAAACGTCTGGGAGCGGAGACTGGTGAAGTTGGCAACAAAATGTCAGAAGAGCACAAAAATGAACTGGTTGTTATTGATGTCGTAAAACCGTTTATGCCGAGGCTGGAGATATGGGATGAAGAAAATTCCCTGTTTTCGTCATTATACAATTTCTATTATGCAACAAAGGAGCTGGTGACCGATATTCATCACATTATCGAGTTTGAAGATACCGATTTTTTTAAACGCACAGGCCGCTATGAAGAATCAGATCGAACTTTTTTGCATCATTGGAATAAAACAATATCAAAACGAAGTGCATTCCGCAGTGGTCAGATTATCAGGGTTGACAGGAAAGGGTATTTTTCAATGGGACCTGTTCCTGTTGCCTGGAATTATTGTGAAGTGATGTTGCATCAAGGTGGCAGCAAAGATATCGAGGTTATTGAAGAGGACGATGAAACCGAAATTTATTATCAGCATCCTGAAACTTATGAGTGGGGTGCGCGGGGCAATAGCATGGTTCCCAGGGAGAGAACCAGAACGGTCCGTAAAAAAGTGGTCAAACAAGTTCCGAATGTTACCACATTCAGGGTTTACACCGAGAATCTTTGCCTGGCAGCAGAGGCATCTGTTCGTTCGAAAAGCGAGGTAATTACCTATACAACGCGCAGGTTGTTCTCCTGGTTTGTACCCGGGCTGGCATTTATTGGTGCTCCTTCCGTTTCTTATCTACTGATGGGGCAGCTTGGTATTACTAATTATTTTCCCTTAACAGCGAGCCTTATGGCCACTGTCTTTATGACGTCCTGGATTGTTCCCTCCATGTGGGAGTCCGATATTGAAGATACTATGCACAGTATCAAGTTCCCGCCTCCAGACGATTTTTAATGGCTCTCCTGAGTGGGGAGGTTAAGTAGCTGACCATATGAAATCATATTTTCTGACCAGATTGTCAGCCACTCTCGACAACTGCTCCTGCGTTGCTCTGGCTTCCATGCAGTCGTGTTCCGTTGCAACTTTGTCACATAGCTACGGTTACTGCCTGCGAAGCGCCTTGCATATTAAATGCACGCTTGGCCAGACAAATATGATTCCATTTGGCCATTGAGGGTTTTCACTAAGGAAACAAGTACAAATCTAAAATAAAAAAGACATGAAAGCACTGGCACGGATCATTATGATTTACGATGGCCCTCGTATGTTATTAAAGCATCCGCTGCTGTCTATAAGGCATTTGTTGTATGATCGTCGATCAGCCCCGGAACTTCCGGCAAAACTTCTTTGAAAAAAACAGTGAAAAATAAAGCCCTTGTCCGTGTGGTGAATTGCGACAAACTGACACGGCAGCCCAGCTACCGGTTCAAACACGCCGATCCTCTGGCTGGAATGGATAGTTGATGAAAAAAGTGTTGCTTATGGTGGCCGGTTGCCTTGCCCTTGGGCTCGGCATGCTGGGTATTTTCCTCGCTACTGGTAAATGGAAAACTGCGCCCGGGCATGAGAGTCTCGCTGGAGAAATACTCCAATATAACCCCATGCCGGTTTAGTGGTGGGAGGATGTCAACTTAGCTTGGCACTTGAATTGATGAAATCTGTCGACGCACCAGCATTTCGAGAGGTTGACAAACGGATTAAATGATCCTGATATGCGCCTCGGCAGCCCGAGGCTCATGGTTCCGTATCAGAAGATAAGATGGGCAATCGCCGCAATAACGGGTAATGTAACCAGTGTTCTCAAAATAAAAATAATAAATAGCTCAAGCAAGGTTACCGGAATCTTGCTTCCCAGGAGCAAAGCCCCTACCTCGGACAGGTAAATCAACTGAGTCAGAGATAATGCCGCAATAACAAACCGGGTCATGTCATTGTCAATGGATGCTGCCAGGATAGAGGGCACGAACATATCGGTGAAGCCCACCATCATGGTGGTGGAAGCCGCCTTGGCTTCAGGAATTTGCAACCACTCCAGCAATGGCAGAAATGGCATTCCAAGGTATTGGAAAATTGGGGTGTATTCGGCAATGATCAGTGCAATGGTGCCTATACCCATCACTACTGGCAATACACCAAACACCATATCAATGGCATTCTTGCCGCCATCCTGGATGACCTTCATTGGGTTGGTGATTTTTGCTGCTTTCTCCAGTGCCAGGCCCAGGCCCCAGCTAAAGACACTGATACCCGAAGGAATAATTTCATCTTCATCACTGCGGATTTTTCCGCAGATGAACACATCTTTTTTTCTGGAAAGGGGAGGCAGTCTGGGTACAATAAAAGCCGCAACCAGTCCGGCAAAGCAGACAGTCAGGTAAAACTGGGTAAATAGGTGATCCAGGCCAACCTGGGCAATAACCACCAGTGAGAAGGTAATTGAAACCACTGAGAAAGTGGTACCGATCACCGCAGCTTCACGCTGAGTATAATAAGAAGTTTCATACTGCTTGCTGGTCATCAGGATACCAACGCTCCCATCACCCAGCCATGAGGCAATACAGTCAATAGCTGATCGACCGGGCAGATTAAATGCCGGCCGCATTATGCGGGTCATCAATGCACCGAGCAGCTCCAGTAAACCAAAGTTCATTAACAGCGGCAGCAAAAGTCCGGCAAAGATAAAGACCGAAAACAGCGTTGGCATCAGATCATTCAAAACCATGCCACCGGTGGCTTCTGACCAGATGGCTTGCGGACCGACCCGGAAAAAACTGGAAAGAACAAAGACCATTCCGGCAACCCTTACCAGGCACCACAGTGGCGTGATATCAAATAATGATGAAAGAAATGGTCGCGTGGTTATTGCTTGTGGCTGGAATACCTTGGTAATGATGGTGATCAATCCGGTCAAGCTTACAATAATGGTAATGATGGTGGTCAGTTGTTCCTGGAGCAACGCTTTTAATCCGCCAGCCAGCAGGGCAACAGGGATGGTAAATTCACCATTGAGACTGACCGGAGTAACAAATAACAACAAGCCAATCAGTGATGGCATTAAAAATGTCAACCAGTGACGCAGGCTGGTCTCTCTCTTTTTCAGGGCTGTAAACTGTTTCATAACAGGTTCCGCACTCCTTAAACTCAGCCATGCACAAAAGTATGATTCAAAAAAATCATATTTCCTGCTCAACGAATTAATCAGTCAGGAATATCGTTAATGGTCCGGGAGGCTGTCCTATAATAGACTGCCCTGCTGCGGATGCGATAAATTGGTCTAAAAATTCCTGCTTCTT
>NZ_JAHHPO010000106.1 GCF_024606365.1 Endozoicomonas sp. ONNA2 | reverse complement strand
GACGTTTATTATAGCAGCTGATTCATGACGTACGATCAGTGGTAATCAGGTAATTTAATAAGACATTTGACTTTGGGTAATTGGAAAAGTTCATGAATCATCACTGACAAGCAGTAAATTCGTACCAAGTAAATGTCAACAAAACATGACGACCCGAAAAAAAAAGGAACTATATTCTTCCAACATGGTCAAAACAATCAATTAATTCACAATTCAGAGTCTTAAGATGAACAGAATCCTTGGCAATTTACTATGTTGTGCCTTAATGCTCTCCTTCGCGTCCACAGAAGTAGTGGGAGCCAGCAGTTCCTTGCGGCATGAACCTGCCCGGTTTGAGGATTATCACGGGCAACCGGTATCCCCCGGTCTGGAGCAGAATCCCGTACCTTACGCTGATTCAGTTCTGCCCTCGATGGTCAGTGTCACACCTGAAAACAGTGACCAACTGACGATCAATCTTGCCAATAAAACTGAAATCGAGAAACAATATATTCAGGCCTTCTATTTGCGCGGTGAGCGTGATGGTGACATCCTGCTCAAAACCATCGATGATCTTCGTCGTAGCCTGAGAGACCTGACTGTCGTTGTTTCAGATCTCCAGAAGGTTTCTGATGAAAGCATTCTGCAGCCAGTCCCTGTGAGAGACTTTCTTGACACTGCAAGAACGTTCAGACAGGAATCAAACCTGTTTCTGGAAGACGTTAACAGCCTTGAGCATTTTCCAACCCTGAGACCAGACATAACCGCCGATTCCGAAAGCCGGGTTGATATGCTCCCCCTGATTCGCCAATATCAGTCTTACCTGCGTAATCTCGATACCCGGGTCAGCAAACTGTATTTCACCATCGCCCTGCCCTCTGGCGTGCTTCATCAGCAGCTCGGAATCAGTAGCGACCAGCTCAAGTCCATGTCACTGTATACTGCTGACCAGATCGCTGACATGAAGCGTAACATCATGCAATTACGGGCTATGCGAACTCAGGACAAGCGAGTCATTGATGAGGGCATCAACCGTTTTACCAAAGATGCCATTGAAACCTTTATAGACACCTTCGGTACATCAGAGAGATATCGTACCGTTTCCGACACGGAAGGCAACAAAAGAGCCCAGGAGATGCTAATTGATGCGTTCTGGGCAAGATCTTACATTCGTTCCACTTATGGTATCCAAATTGGTTGCATCCCGGTTGAATATGACAAGCGTATTTTCAACCTGGATTATTACCTGAGCGATATGACCGTTGGTGCTGCACCCGTTTATGATCAGAATAAGCTCATGCGTTACAGTAATCTCGCTCGGGAAGCACAGGTAACCATTGAGAATTCTGCCAGCAAAAGATGGTTATCTGTTAGCTCATGGCTCACTTGGGTTGCCGGTAAATCCAATGAGATGGATACCAAATATTTCATTCTCGCCCTGATCAAAAAAGACATTGACGAAGAGCTTGCCATCAGTCGGTCAGGTGGCCTGCGAAAGGTTCGTGACGGGTATCGCCAGCACTATCTCAGCTCTGATATGGGACGAGCCCTCTATCAGGCCAAGGCAAATCAGGTTTTCAGTTCATCAGAAGACGACGATGATATTGAACGTGATGTCATGGTGGTTGAGGCAGGTACGCTCAGGGGAGCCGTTGCCCTGTGCATCAACGCCCTGGAAAATCAGGAAAACCGTCTCGATGAAGCCAGAAAGCTGCAAAGCGTTGTTGATATGCTGACCAGGGGCAACGTCGTTTCTGATCGCAGAAAAAGAAGGCAACTCTTTTAAGGATATTTCATAAACTGTGCGCACGACCACACGGATGAGGGAGTCAGGGCGACGCAGGATGCCAAAGCCGAGGACTTTGTCGCTCTCTGGTTTTTTTAGTACGGGGGCAATACTCCCATAGAGCAGCAAGGGAAAACGAGACAGGTAACACGTTAATGAAATATCCGGGTTAACAATATCAATACATTGAGTATCTGCAGGGTACTCATTTTCACAATAAATCCATTAAATGTTTGGCAGGTTGATGTATGGCTATCAAAAAGGAACTTGTGTACGCGGCTTTGCTACTTGTGCTTTTGCCATCAAAGCCATACGCCTCTGCCGGGGATTCTTTTATTGCCAACTATTGCAGGCAAACATCGGCCCCCCGAAAGATACTCAGCAGTGCATGTCCCGGACACCTTATCCCTGCCTTTCAGACCCGTAATTTCCACTTTGAAGAGTTAAGATGTTCCGCTAACCACCATACCCATGTTCGCTTGCCGGCGTCCTTTGACGAAGAAGCATGGCAGGATTTAAAAAACATCAGCCGCCACGAGGCGGCGGATGTTCTGCGGCAACAGCCGTCACCCGCCTGGTCAGGGGTTATCCAGTACCATACTTCCCTTCACTGGGATTGGGAGGATTGCCGCCTGGTCACCGATGCACTCCTCTGTGGCACCTATGAGGTATGTGAAAAGATAAACGTACAAACAGGGGACGGTAATACTAAACAAGTTGAAGAGTGTCATCAGGAGCCAAAAACTTGTTACGCTGATATAACCGTACATGAAAGTCGGTACTGTCAGGATGGCGAGGGAAAACTGGTCTTTGATGTCGAGTTTCTGAAAAAGAACCACTGGCGTCCTGATTCCCCCGGCTATATTGACCGCCTTGCCAATGGCTATGATCTGCTACCGGGTGAAGAGGAAGTGATCACTGTCAGCAATCTGAGAAACCACGGACAAACATCACAGTCTGCCAGGCTGACACCAACCCTGTTTATTGAAGATCCGAAAAATGAGTACATCTTCAACCAACATATTCACAACCCGCAACCGGATAGCCTTTCCTGCCGCTTCGGGGGAGAAGACACAGTCAGCTTTACCGTCACCACACAAAAAAGAATTGCTTCACGCTCTCCCAATGGCTTTTCACTCCCCAAGGCTTTTGATAACGAGGATATTGATCCACTGGTATGGCAGTCTGCCCCCGGTCTTGATGGCTCAAGGGAAGAAAAGGGCTACCCACTGATCATGAGGGCCCAGGATTTCTCTGCCGCTGCACTCAACGAGGTATCAGAAGACGTTACTGAAAAGCTGAAAAATATCATCGTCAGAGTACAGCTCTACGAACCATCCATATTTGGTGAAAGATTGAAGTCCACTATCTACATTAATGAAGCAAAAGGTATTCAACAAACACTGAACGCCATCTCCAGCGACCAGAAAATTCGACGGTCCACGCTTTGGGAGTTCAAACTGAAAAATGGTGATAACCCTGACAAAAACATTTACCGAAGCTATGTACCCACACTGTTCTATTACCCCGGAAAAATTTTCCTGTCCAACGAAGCCCTGAGTTACGATGACCAGTTGGCTCCGGACACAGAATACACACTGAAGTTAACGGTCTATCAGAAAAACATGCCTTTCTACCACCAATCCTGTGAATCCGAACCTGACGCGTGGGATTGCAAGTGGTATACCCTATGGGGGCTGTTCAGTTCCAGCCGGTATGAAAATAATTATTTTTCCAAAAAAAGCCTTGATGTCCGGTTCAGATCAAACCCCAAAGTAGACCAGAGAACCTGGCTCTCTTCCTTTTGGCACTTTGTCAGTTATGCTCAAATTGCGGTACCTGTAGGGGCAGTGGCATTATCGGCATTTTACCTGCTCTAGGAGGCTGTCCGAGAATTGTCACCACAAATCACACAAAGAGCACAAAGGAAAAGAAAAGCTCTTCTTTGTGCTTTTTGTGTGCTTTGTGGTTCAAGGCTTTTGCTTCTTGAATTAATAGATACATGCTTAATGTCCATAAGAGGGCAGTCGATTCCCGGACAGCCTCCCAAATCCCGGTTTTGAGCAACACCAGGCGGATATAATGTTAATGCTTCGTCTGGGGATTCTGGTAGGATACGACCTATTATCATTTGACTTTCGCGTCTTTAAGCAGCCTGAACTGACCATGAATGTAACCATCAAAACCCCTGAAGAAATTGAAAAGATGCGCATCGCTGGCCGTCTGGCCGCTGAAGTGCTGGAAATGATCGAACCCCACGTACAGCCCGGTGTCTCAACCGGCGAACTCGATAGCCTCTGCCATGAGTATATTGTCAATATTCAAAAGGCAATCCCTGCTCCCTTGAATTACGGCGCAGCACCTGGCAGACCCGGTTTTCCCAAGTCCACCTGCATTTCCATCAATCAAGTGGTTTGTCACGGCATTCCCAGTGACAAGAAATTTCTGAAAAACGGTGACGTTGTTAATATCGATATCACTGTGATCAAAGATGGCTACCATGGTGATACCAGCAAAATGTTCCTGGTAGGTGACGTTCAACCATTTAACCAGAGACTGGTTCAGGTGACTCAGGAGTGTCTCTATCTGGGTATTGAACAAGTTAAACCAGGCAACCATCTAAGCGACATTGGTCGCGTGATTGCCAATCATGCTCACACCAATCATTTCTCGGTTGTTGAAGAGTACTGCGGCCATGGCATCGGCCGGGTTTTCCATGAAAACCCGCAGGTCATCCACTATGAAGGTTATAACGAAAAAAATAACTGCGTCCTGAAAGAAGGCATGACATTTACTATCGAGCCCATGATCAATGCGGGCAAGAAAGGAACCAAACTACTCAGTGATGGCTGGACAGCAGTAACCAGAGACCGACGCCCTTCTGCACAGTGGGAACACACCATTGCGGTCACCGCCACAGGCCATGAAGTGTTAACCAGGCGAAAAGAAGAAAACTTCTGATAATGAGCAATCCGTTCCATAAAATACCAACCGCTATAAAGAGCAGTCTGTTCAACAAGAGTCAGTTCCGGGCGGACTTGACGATTGCCAAAACCCCAATACCGGCCTATAAGAAATGCTTGAAGGATGCCACCAACAAAATGGATCAATGGTTTCTGGATGGTATGGATATAGGGCAGCTGGTATTTTCCAGGGCATGGTTGATGGATCAGATCCTGCGCCTGGCCTGGGAACACCTGGACTGGAGTAACAGCTGCCCCATTGCCCTTCTGGCCGTTGGTGGTTACGGCAGAGGGGAGCTACACCCCGGATCAGACATTGACATTCTGATACTGCTGGAAAAAGCTCACTACCTTGAGCATCAGGAGGCGATCGAACGTTTCCTGACCTTACTCTGGGATATCGGATTAAAAGTCGGATCCAGCGTCCGCTCCCTTGATGAGTGTGCAAGCCAGGCCACTCATGACCTGACCATCATCACCAACCTGATGGAGTCCAGGGTTATATCCGGCCCGGCATTTCTGCACGCACACCTGTTGGACATAATTGATACTGAACACATGTGGCCCAGCCAACGGTATCTGCAGGCGAAATTCGAAGAACAACGAAAACGACACCGTAAATATAACGATACCGAATATGATCTGGAGCCAAATATCAAGGGTTCACCAGGCGGCCTTCGTGATCTGCATATGCTGGGCTGGGTGGCCCGACGGCACTATGGCACTCATGATCCTGCGGAGCTTCTTGAGCTTGGCTTCCTGAGCCATGTTGAATATCAGCAACTGCAGAGATGCCGGGCATTTCTCTGGAAAATCCGCTGGGCCCTTCACGCCCTGACAGGGCGGGGGGAAGACCGCCTGCTGTTTGACCACCAGCGAACACTGGCCTGCCAGTTTGGTTATCACGACCACACCGGCGCTTTGGCGGTAGAGCAGTTTATGCAGAGCTACTTTCGCACGGTCATGATTGTCAGCCAGCTGAAAGATCTGCTTCTGCAGCACTTTGACGACGATATCCTCGGCGCCGGCAGCATTCAGGAAGTTCATGCCATTAATGAACGTTTCCAGGTACGCAATAACTACATTGAAACCGTCCACGATAGAGTATTCGCCGAACACCCGCCTGCTATTCTGGAGATGTTTGTGCTGCTTACCCGGGACCAGGCCATCCAGGGACCCACCGCTGAAACCATACGACTGCTCAGAGATTACCGCCACCTGGTAGACAGTACTTTTCGCAAAGACCCAAGGTGCACAAGGCTGTTTCTGGAACTCATGCGTGCCCCTTATGCATTAACAGCGTCGTTAAGAAGGCTTGCCCGCTACGGCATACTGGGTCGCTACCTTCCGGAGTTTGGTCGAATCATAGGGCAGATGCAGTATGATCTTTTCCACACCCTCACGGTGGATGCCCATACTCTGTTATTGATAAAATACCTGCGCAGTTTTTCCTATGAAAAGAGCCACCAGCAGTTTCCCATCGCCTCAAGAATCATTCATAGAATTCCCAAACCGGAATTACTTTACCTGGCAGGCCTTTACCATGATATCGGTAAAGGTCGCGGAGGCGATCACTCCCAGCTCGGTGCTGTGGATGCCCGGCAATTCTGTCGTGTACATGGTCTGAATAAAGAAGATACAGCACTGATTGTCTGGCTGGTACAGGAGCACCTGACCATGTCCGTCACCGCTCAGAAAAAGGATTTGTCCGACCCGAAAGTGATTCAGGACTTCGCCCGACGTGTCGGTACCCGGGAACGGTTGAAGTACCTTTACCTCCTCACGGTAGCGGATATTAATGCTACCAACCCCGGGCTCTGGAATGGCTGGCGAGCCTCTCTGTTGCAGCAGTTGTTCTCGCAAACCCACCAGCTATTAAAACGGGGCGTCGATAATCTGCCTGAAATGAATGAGCAGATCGCCAACACCAGGCAACGGGCCATGGCCCGGTTAATCGAACAAAGCTTGAAAGAGGAAGATATATCCTATCTCTGGGATCAATTTAATGATGAGTATTTTCTTCGTCACCAAAGTGATGAAATCAGCTGGCAGACCCGGGGAATTCTCCAGCATGACTCAGAAAAACCACTGATCCTGATTCCGGAAATTGCTGATGGTTATGAGCACCAGGGCTCAAGCGTGTTTGTCTATACCCATGACCAGTCCAACCTGTTCGCCGCCACAGTCGCCGCTTTTAATCAGTTGGGACTAGCTATTCAGGATGCCCGTATCATTACCTCCAGAAGTAATTACAGCCTTGATACCTACACCGTGCTTGAAGAAGATGGCTCTGCCATCGGTCCCAATGCCAAACGGATACAAGACATCAAAGCGCACCTGCAAAATACCCTGGCAGCACCGGAGAAATTCCCGGACCTTATTCGCCGTCGAACACCACGACAACTGCGCTATTTTAACCGGGAGCCCGCGGTGCTGATCAGCAACCAGATTGAGCCCAGGCAAACGGTGCTTGATGTTACCGCCACAGACCGCCCCGGACTGCTTGCCCTGATTGGCAAAACTTTCGCCAGCCTTGATCTGCAAGTGCACGGAGCCAAAATTGCCACCTTTGGGGAAAAGGTCGAAGACAGTTTTATCATTGCTGACAGTCAGGGAGAAATCATTCGGGACGCTGCGGACTGTAACGAGATATGCAACGCATTAATCCGTGTACTGCGTGAAGCTTCAAGTCATGATGCCATTACACCGTAAAAATCCGGTACTATGTGCTTGCCTGCTGGCCATTTCCGGGGGGGTTGAAAGGCCTTAAAAAGCCTGGAACCACAAAGACACAAAGACACAAAGTTTTTTATGGGCTTGTCTGGGCTACGCCCGGCAAACAAAAAAAGCTTACTTTGTGTCTTCGTGTCTTTGTGGTTTAAAGCTTTTATACTTACTTGCAACACCCCCTGAATGTGGACGTTCAGCTCCTTTTTTTGTTTCCAAATCAATCCATTTCCTGAAATCTGAAAATGACCATATGACCCGTTGTTTTTGATATATTCGGGCATGGTCGTTCAGACAGCCCGGTGGCTGGCACTATGATTTCAGGCTGGCCAATGTATTATGCTATCAATAAGGCATTCACTATGATCTTTGCCTACAGTGCCCGGGAAAACCAATTTTCCATTGACCGGGTGACGCCTGATTTCCCTCCGGCCATGGGCACTATATGGCTGGAAGCCACTGAACCGGAAGTGATGAGCACCACTGGTTAACGACCCACTACCCCGGCTGCCTGCCCGAAGAAGAAGATCTGGGCGAAATTGAAATCTCCTCCCGCTACTTTGAAAGCGAGAGCGGTATTCATATTCGCTCCCTGTTTCCCCACCGCTCTGGCCACGAGCTGAGAAATATTAACGTCGCGTTCAACCTCAGGCCCGAGATACTGATTACCCTGCAGAATGAGCCTACCGGGTTATTCCGGCTGATGCGCAAACACCTCAAAACCCAACACGTCATGGCAACAACGCCGCTGGAAGTGATCATTGCGCTTTTTGATGCCAAGGTTGAATACCTTGCTGACACACTGGAAGATGTTTACGAGGATCTGGAAGCAGTCAGTCAGAATGCCCTTTCAGAGCAGTATAAAGATGTTGATGAGCAGCTACGCACCATCACCCTTCAAGAGGACCTGAATGACAAGGTCCGATTGAATCTGCTGGATACCCAGCGCTCACTTCGTTATCTGATACGCGCATGCAATCATAAACTTAATGATGAACACAGGGACAGCATCAGGGATATGCTTCGGGATATTGAATCCCTGACACCACACACCGGCTTCCTGTTCGAGAAAATCAACTTTTTGATGGAGTCCACCATGGGCTACCTCAATCTTGAGCAGAACAACATTATCAAGATTTTCTCAGTGGCAGCCGTCATGTTCCTCCCACCGACACTGATTGCCAGTATTTATGGGATGAATTTTGAAACCATGCCAGAACTCTCGGTTGAGTACGGCTACCCACTGGCCATTGGACTGATGTTATTGAGCGCCCTGGCCACCTTCCTGTTCTTTAAACGTAAAGGGTGGTTATAGGCAGCTGTCACAACCACGGCCCGGCCCACTGTTCTTCGTGCCAGACAGGGTCTTCAGCCTTTATTTCCTGCGCCCCCACTATGTCCGGACTTTTCAGTCAATGTCCAAGAGTTAGAGGTTTTCAGAAAACACCGTTTATCCTGACGACAGACTGTCCAGAAAATCATGCTCTATTTGCCGCCAATTTTCATTTTTCAGCCGATCCTGTCGGTCAGGGGCCAGTGTGTTAGCTTTGGTAAAA
>NZ_JAHHPO010001178.1 GCF_024606365.1 Endozoicomonas sp. ONNA2 | reverse complement strand
CTTTCTCTGTATCATGACGTACGATCAGTGGTAATCAGGTTAAATTAAAATTCAATATCTTTTATTACTAATAATTTTTAACAATGAATACTGAAATCAATGTCACTGGCCCGCATCTTGCCATTTTTGATGTCCCTGATAATTCAGAGGGGAAAATTACTGCCAGTGGTTCTGGCAATGAACGTCCGACTCCTGCCTGGTACCAAACAGACAAGGCCAAAACTATCTGGCGGGGCTTGGCCGTTGTGCCGTGTATAGCCCTGGGGGTAGTTGTTGGCTTGCTTGCCAGACAGCAGACAAGCGAGGGGGATGGGCGTACCCACGCTTCGCCGATGGTCCTGGGAGCCTGCATGGGCTTTTTGGGAGGAGCTACTGTGTACTTGCTCAATGAATATCGCCTCGCAGCGCAGAAAAATTCTCTTGATGGCAGATCAGTAACAGTGGCATCCAGTGCCCCGGGTGTTATCTCGACTGCGGTTGAAATCTGTCCTGATCGGCACTCCAATGATGGTGTCAGTCAAGTCTGAAGTCGCCCTGAAAAAGTTTTGATCCCTGCTATTCTTTCTTGCGCAAAGTATGTGGTAATCACCGCTGTGCCCCTTGCTGAAACAGGATACAATCAGACTATTCAGTTTGAGTTATACTCAGCGACTCCACCAGAGCGATTGGCATTGTGCTTGACGAACCCCAGAAGAGAGCCATCCAGAAGGCGTACAGCGCTTTTCTTGAGAGTAAAAAACTAAAGGCCCGTCCCGGGCAGAAGCAAATGATTGCCGAGATTGCCCGGGCACTGGGTGATATTGAAACAGACAGTGAAGGTCGTAGAATTTCCGATCCCTCGGTTACGGTGATTGAAGCGGGTACCGGCACCGGCAAAACGGTGGGTTATGTGTTGCCTGCGGTGGTGATGGCCCGGGCAGCCAAAAAGCGGCTGGTGATTGCCACGGCCACCGTGACCCTTCAGGAACAGGTGATCAATAAAGACCTGCCAGAGATCATATCAAAAACCGGTTTAAAGTTCTCATACACCCTGGCCAAGGGGCGCGGTCGTTATGCTTGCCTGAGTAAGCTCGACCGGTTGCTTCAGGAAGAGGAGGCGACCGCCTCATTAATGGATATGTTCGCCTACGATGGCTATACCCTGGAAAATGACCAGTCCTCCCGGGCGCTATACCAAAGCATGCTGGAGGCATTTACTGCTGACCAATGGCAAGGCGACCGGGACAGTTGGCCGGATGCCCTGGAAGATCAGCATTGGCGAACCATTACCACTGATCATGGGCAATGCAGCGGGCGTCGTTGTGGTTATTTTCGCCAGTGCCCATTTTATCAGGCCCGGGCTGATCTGGAGCATGCCGATGTGGTCATTGCCAACCACGATCTGGTGCTGGCAGATCTGGCCCTGGGCGGTGGTGCCATCCTTCCCGAGCCCAAGGATGCTATTTATGTGTTTGATGAAGGCCACCACTTGCCAGATAAAGCCATTGATCACTTCACCTGCCAGTCCAGAGTCAAGGGAACTGCCAGCTGGCTGGAAAAAGCCGGGCGGCATCTGCAGAAAATTCTGACCCAGCAGACCCTGCCAGGAGAGCTTGGCGAATTGCTGGAGCGAATTCAGCCCGAGTTTGACGCCCTGGTCAATGCCCTGGGCCATACCCGGGAGATGCTGCACAGTATTGCCCGGTTTGAACCAAAAGTACAATTTACCACGCAAGGGGAGAGTCAGGTTGCATATTACCGCTTTCCCCGGGGCGTGGTACCTGAACCACTGGGACAACAGGCTGAACGGTTGAAAGCCGGTTTCAGCAAGTGCAGCACGATGCTGGAAAAGATAGCCAAAGCCCTGGACGATGGGATGGATGGTGATGTTCCGGGAATTGACCGCTGGCAGGCGGAACAGCTCTACCCGGAAATCGGTGGCATGCAGTCACGTATGGAGAGCCATTTCCAACTGTGGCTGACCTACACCATCAAAGATCCGGAGGGTGAGCCTCCCAGCGCACGCTGGTTGAAATGGAGCGAAGGTGCTTTTGGCGATGAGCTGGAGGTATTCAGCAGTCCGATCCTGTCTTCCATGACCTTATGGCAGACGCTGTGGAATCCCGCGCACGCAGCCATTGTCACCTCGGCAACCCTGGCCGCCCTGGGTAGCTTTAGCCGGTTCCAGATGCGCTCCGGAGTGCCTGACAAGTCCCGCTGTGTAGTGGTGCCCAGTCCCTTTCTCCATGGTGAGGCGGCTTCTCTGGTGATACCGGTCATGGCGTCAGACCCGCGCAATGCCCAGGACCACACCGCTGAAATGATTGAGCTGCTGCCAGAGTTATTGTCCGGTGATGATCGCCCAAAAGGGATGCTGGTCCTGTTCTCTTCCCGCCGACAAATGAAGGATGTGCATTTTGGTCTGGACGCTCCCTGGCAGGAAAAAATCCTGCTGCAGGATGACTATTCACGACAGGAGTTGCTCAAAAAGCATCGCCAGCTGATTGATGATGGCAAGGTCAGCATCCTGTTTGGTCTTGCCAGCCTGGCAGAAGGGATTGATTTGCCCGGTCATTATTGCGAACACGTGGTTATTGCCAAAATTCCTTTTGCGGTACCGGATGATCCTGTAGAGGCAGCACTCTCTGAGTGGCTCGAAGCCCAGGGTCGGAATCCGTTTATGGAAATCACCGTACCGGATGCAGCGATCCGCCTAATACAAGCTTGCGGTCGTCTATTACGGACGGAGCAGGATCGTGGTCGCATCACGATTATGGATCGACGGCTGGTTACCGCCAGGTATGGCCAGATGATCATGAACTCTCTGCCGCCGTTTAACCGGATTATCGAATCGACTGCCGCAGCGATGAGCCAGGAGGCTGTCCGAGAATAGACTGCCCTGCGCGGCAACTGCTCCTGCGTTGC
>NZ_JAHHPO010001177.1 GCF_024606365.1 Endozoicomonas sp. ONNA2 | reverse complement strand
TTTTGCGACGCCGAGATGCCCGTTCTGGCCAGCGATGTAGAGCGCAGTCGCTCCGCTTTTGCAAGGGGCTGACAGGAACCTCCTGACCGCCATGAACTTATCCACCTCCGGCAGGTTTCCCACGGCCTCGTTGAGAACCTCGATCAGGTATTTGGCGACGCCGAGATGCCCGTTCTGAGCAGAGATGAAGAGGGCCGACGCTCCGTTTTCGCGAGCACTCGACAGGAACACCCTGACCGCCGTGGACTTGTCCGCCTCCGGCAGGTTTCCCATGGCCTCGTTGAGCGCCTCGATCAGGCATTTTGCGACGTCGAGATGCCCGTTCTGGGCAGCGATAAAGAGGGCCGTCGCTCCGTCCTGGCAAGCGGCTGACAGGAACCTCCTGGCGGCCGTGGACTTGTCCGCCTCTGGCAGGGTTCCCACGGCCTTGCTGATAGCCTTGATCAGGCATTTCGCGACGTCGAGATGTCCGTACCGGGCAGCGATGAAGAGCGGATACACATGGCAGGTAGAATCAGCAATTTTCGCCAGGAATGACCTGTTCACCAGAGTCGGATCGTTCTCCAGCAATTCTTGAACCCAGGGAAGATTTTTGCCGTGACAGGCAGCCAGTATCGGAGCCTCACCATTTGGATTTGATCTGTCGTCATCGCCAGCATTGGAAAAGGAAGGCGCAGCGATCAATTCCGGTAAGGGGGCGTTTTGAGCGGTTATCCGGCAAAGAGAAAAACGATTTCTGATAGAATCCATCAACTGGCAACTCGATAAAATATGAAAAGTGAAATTATAGATGTTCAATCGTTTTTGTCTTTTTTCTTCGAGTGAAGAATTTAACGAAACTCAAGCGGAGCGCTCCGCTTGGGTGTTTGTTCATTCCTTTCTAATTTTACTCGGTCTTTTGTAGACCTACCGTCGGGCAGACGGGATGTTAAGTGGGGCGGCCCGGACGGGTCTGGAAGGTCAATGACAGGGTGTCAGCCAGAAACGAGTCTTTTTCGCTCATGGCTGTTTTTTCGCTCATGGCTGTTTTTTCGCT
>NZ_JAHHPO010001176.1 GCF_024606365.1 Endozoicomonas sp. ONNA2 | reverse complement strand
GGATTGACCGAACACGATGAATGCGCCTTGTTGCAGAAAAACCATAGCGACCACCCCGCCTTTACTGCCATCACTTATCGGCAACATGCCCGGGCCAGCCACTGGATAAATAACCTCCGGGGAGCACCGTTGGTGATTCAGGTCAATGAACAGACCAGCTTCAGCCAGCTATTTGACCATATCCATATCACCTCGGAACAACAGGCCCGGTTTGGCCGACGTCAGACCGGGTTGCAGGAAGCATTCACCTCTGGCAAGCCGGTTGTACTGCGGGGACTGGATAGCAACCCAACGCTTCAGCAGCTGCTGGAGCCCCTGTTGTGCGGGCAACCGCTGTTGGTGAATGGCCAGTTGCAGGCATACCCGCAAGCTCGGGTCACCGTACTGTGGCCTGAGTTTGCCACAAGCCCATCTTCACTGTGGCGTTCGATGATTGCCACCGGCAAACCGTGTCCCGAGATGGATATCTGGGAAATCAATGGGGCCAGGCATCGTATCCCCCGGGCTGAGCTGCCGGAAAGAGCGCTTGGTGAACTGTACCGGGCGTTTGATACTGTGCCTGGCCACCTTTGTCACCCTCTGCCTGAACTGACCGACCGGTTGCTCAATAACCTGATACTGACTGCCCGCCGGGCACAGCAGGTTGACCAGTCCCCGCAGCTGCTGCCCTGCCACTGGCGCAAGGCCATTGATAGCCTGATTACCCACGGCACCCGGCAGAATCCGCCCGTGCGGGATTTTATCAAAGTGGCTTGTTGGCAGTTAGTGCCGGATGTTCATAGAGTGCCGGATGCCCATAAGCACCCGCATGAGAAGCAAACCGCCCGGGTAGACCCGGATCGGTTAAATGCCATCATCAATAGTTCCCTGCGGTTGGACAGGGCGTTTGTGCAGCAGAACCTGTGGCGGTTGGCCAGGGCATTGGATCCCGCTGTCTTTCAGGATACCGGATACCAACCATTACAACTGTCCTATGAAAGTCCATTGCCATCATCCTGTGAACAACAAACGCTGGACCGGCTCTGCGCCATCATTGTGGCCCACACGCCTGAAGAACAACAACAGGCAGTGGCGTACCAGCTGGAAGTGGATCTGCCAGTGCCCTGTCAATGGTTAGCCATCAGGCCATCAAGACAGATTAAACGTTTGCAAGATGCACTGGCTTCGGGCTGGCAGTTAGCACCACACGCAGGGCAGACCCGCTCAGATGCCATTCACGCTTTGGCCACCGATTGTTTTCACATGGCCAGGGAGAACGGGAGTCACAAGGCAGCAGCCATTAAATGCATTGAAAGCCGACTGTCTGAATCACTGCAGTGGCGTGGCAGGGCGGATCAGCCCTTGTCAGCACTGGCCCACGACCTGTATCACGGCCTGATGAATCAGAAGGATCGTGAAAGTCGCCGATTATCACGACTCCATGACCGGTTGGCGGACTCCCCCGTGATCTTCCTGCAGGGGGAAACCGGCACCGGAAAAAGTTACTTTGCTGCCAGGGCTTCAGGACCGGTATCAGTGCTCTCACTCGGACCGTCTGACAGCGAACAGACCCTGATGCAACGCTGGCAGTGGCAAGAGCACGCCAATGGCGACCGCTCTATGGAACAGCAAAACCGGGCGCTGATGGCGTGGGCCAATACCCAACCGGACCAGGGCGAACACTATGTCACCCTGGTTCTGGATGAAGCCAACCTGGCCAGACCCGGATTGCTGGCATCATTGAACGGCTTATGGGAACCGGAACCGTGTATTTATGTTCATGGCCATCCTGTGCGGGTCAGCCCAAAACACCGGGTGATTCTCACCGGCAACCCCGACCATTACGCCGGGCGCCAGCTGGACCCGGCCCTGAAAGAGCAACTGCCCAGAGCCTTCTATCCACGCCTGAACTGCGCTTTCCTGCGGGACAGGGTGGTGGAACCGGCGCTACACCATCAGTTACAACGGCACCTGCCCGACTCGCAAATAAATACGATTGTACAAAGTGCCACCGAAAGTGTGATGACACTGTGGCCATATTATCAGGAACTGTTGCCAGAGCATGAGTTTACCCCCAGGGATTTAACGGATATCTGCAGTTGGGTGGGTTGGTATCTGGACCTGCCCGACACACCAACAGCTGAGCCTGTGACCCCTGCACAAATGAACGGTTTGATCCGGCAGGGTTTTCGGGATGTGCTGGGTCCCCAAATCAGCGGTGTATCAACCACGGACGATCCATGCCCGATACCGTTTCGTTGAACCAAT
>NZ_JAHHPO010001175.1 GCF_024606365.1 Endozoicomonas sp. ONNA2 | reverse complement strand
CTCAGCGGTCACAGTATAAGACAGTTTTTGTTGATAATCTTGTTGATCCTGATAATGGTTAAGCCGACTGATAAAATCTGCCGCTGCCTGACATCGGCAGTCCAGCATCTGGCGAATCTGTTGCAGCGAACCACCACATATTTGCATTTCGCAGATCAATGTTGGCAGGTCCCGCAACTGGGTTTCTATCTGTTCTGGGGAGATTGTTTGCATTGTGTACTCCGGTTAAAGGGATGCCAGATATCGGCTGCCTTCTTGAGAAAGAGCAACATAACTGGCAGGCCGACCACGCTTGCCCCGAATCGGTTCAATGATCAGCAGGGGTGGAATAAAGTTCAGGCAATAGTTCATGCCGTTGTGCAGTGTTTCCTGTTTAATGCGGTTGTTAAACCAGTTGTAAATATCCGAGACCAGACACCGGCCACCATGACTGGCCACGGCGCGCAATATCCCTTCGCCCACCTGGCGGTGATAATCCGACAGGCGCTGTTCAGAGAAAAATTCATAAACATAGATTACCGACTGGCGGGCAAAGTCCGACCAGGCAAGGGCGGCCGACAAATCACAGGGATTAATCTGATCCCGGTTATCCAGCAGGGCAAACAGCGAGGCCAGGATCAGGACGTGCAACCGGTGACGCCGACACAGGGTCTGCACCCGTTCACAGTCTGGCAAATTGACCAGTTGCGGATAGACCTCAATCCACAGTTGCTCGGCCTCCGGATCCAGAATGACTGGCCGGGCCAGTAACCATTGTTTTCGATAATGACTTTCAAACGAGTGGTTGCGGGCAAATCCGATGCAATGGGCCAAACGGTCCGCCAGTTCGGACAGTCCCGTCGGATCCATCGGGTTGGGAATGGGTTGTCGCCGGGTAGTGTAAGTCCAAAGGATCAGCATCCGGTTCAGCATGCCGTTGACCGACATCACGGCATTCTGCCGATGACTGCACAGTTCGCCCGGAGTGATATTGCCCACCAGGACAAAATACGGGTCGGTCACGCAGACCCGGTCCCGTTTGGTCAGTGGCCGGATGGTTTTGCCATCGTAGCCATTGCGCAATACATGAGACAAGGTATTGCCCTGGCGTTCGGCCATGTTCAACACATTGCCAAATTCACTTTCCAAAATCAGAAAGCGTTTATCCGTGACCTCGATCACCGGTTCGTCTTTGCCGATTTTCAACCGGTCCGCCTTGGCCGCTGCCAACCCTTCACCTGAAGACAAGCCACCTTCGTGCATATCCAAAGACGGAAATTCGGAAATGCCTTCTGTCTGGCCTTGTTGCCATTGGTCATAAAACTGAGATTGCAAGCATTCTTCTACCTGTTTGAATATTTTTTTTGGTCCGTATTCCGACGTGCCCTTGCCCATGCCGCTGGGACCAACCAGCAACATGAAGTCATTCAACCGACGGCATTCATCCCCAATCCGGTAATAACGCAGCGGGCCAACCATGGCCGAAAACCACGACAGCGTATGGGCCGCCACGGCCACTGGCACCGATTCAGAATGTTCGGTACACAAAGTTACAATATCGCCCAGCAAACCAGGAAACATGTTTTGGCTGGCTTTTGGCGGAGACTGGTTGATGTCGGCCGGCGTGTCCAGGCGGTTAAAATAGCGCGCCTTGTCCATTTCGCTGTCGATGGCAGCGGCAATCTCCGGGCTATCAACGGCTATTCCCTGCGTGTAAATCGTGGACGTGGTCATTCAATCACTGCCTGCACAATATCGGTTGGCCAGTAGCGCACCGCGAGTTCGGCCGGTTTGTCCGCCAGAAGCGCGGCCAGCAGTTCTTTTTCCAGTGCGTTGGAATAGTCATTGAACAGGATGACCACCACCATCAGGTTGCATGTGGGCCATTGATAGCGCCGGTGATCGGCGGCATCGGCCAGCGTAACGTGGTTGAAAAAGCCGTTGTTTCGTTGGCGTCGGGCGTGTTCAAAACAGTCGGGCGCACCGACAAAGACAAACAGCAATGGCAAGCCGGGAATCACCTCCGGCCATTTGGGAGGCAGGGGACGCATGGAGGTTACTCTTCATCAGGAAAAAAGACGGCAGGATCGACACTTTGGTCTCGGCAATATTTCAGAATACGGCGCACCGTGGGAAAGCTTGCATTTTTGATCAGATTAGTGATGACCGGTGGCGATACATGTAATCGGTCGGCCAGTTCACTTTGGTTCAGATTGTTCTGTTCAAGGTACTGGCGTAATGGGTGGCGTTTTTTCATATCGGACAACCAGTTATGAAA
>NZ_JAHHPO010000008.1 GCF_024606365.1 Endozoicomonas sp. ONNA2 | reverse complement strand
ATCAGGATAGACTGGATGGCAAGCTTGCAGGTGGGAAAAAACGAAGTACTACTGTAAAGTCCTGACTGTTCGTGGCGATGTATCAAGATAATAAATCTCCCTACAGAAGACACAGGGAACCCCATGAACCGTTTTCAATTTTTGCTGGTCAGTCTGTTATTTAGTCCGTTGGCATGCATTGCTGACGTCTCGGCAGAATCTCTGGAGGAAGCTCTGGGTCATGCCTTGCGTTCAAACCCACAGGCAAAAGTTGCTCTTAGTCGTCTAAAGGCTGAAGAAAAAAATATCGATGCGGCGGCTGCCGCTTACTGGCCAACGCTGGATATTGCGGCAGGTATAGGTGGGCAGAAAAAGGATACCAGTCCAGATACCAGTGGCGACAGGCAGACTCGCAAAGAAGCTTCATTTTCTCTAAAACATAATCTGTTTGCAGGTTTTAATACCTGGTACAACGTCAAGGGTGCCCGCAAAGGTGCTGAGGCTCAACATTGGAGACTTTACTCCACACTGGAAGATCTGGCGCTGCAGGTTATCAATGTTTATCTCAAAGTGCTTGAACATCGTGATTTGGTTGAGTTGGCAGAAGAAAACCTGGACATTCATCACGAAATTTTTGATCAGATTGAGCGTCGTGCCAGTCAAGGGGTTGCTCGAAGCTCTGATTTGATTCAGGTAGAGGGGCGGCGGGCAAGAGCCAATGCAAATCTCATCAGTGCCAGAAATAATTTGATGGATGCTGAAAGTGAGTACCGCACACTGGTTGGGCACAGTCCCGGTGATTTGGCGTTTCCTGGTTTTAAACATCTTGATTTGCCGGAAGATCTGCATAGTGCCATTAAAGATAGCAAGCAGGATCACCCCAGTGTAAAGGCGGCTGATCTGGATGTTGAATCATCAGAATACGCTTATTCTTCGCGTAAAAGCAGTTATCTGCCATCACTGGATGCTGAGTTAGACCAAAGCTGGAAGCGCAATGCTGATGGTCAGCTCGGTGATTATGAAGATACGGTTGCCATGGTGAGGCTTCGCTACAATTTATTCCGGGGCGGCGCTGACAGGGCGAGCTTGATGGAGAGTGCTCATCAGGCAGAAGAGCGGCGCTCCGAGAAAGCAAGGGTAGTGAGAGATGTAGAAGAAAGAATGCGTATCAGCTGGGCTGCTCTTCAGTTTATTGGCGCACAACGGGAGTATCTACTAGTTCATGAAGATGCCAGTCGTGCGACACTTGCGGCATATCAGGAGCAGTTTAATATTGGCAAGCGTACACTGCTGGATTTGCTGGACAGCGAGAATGAACTGTTTCAGTCCAGCAATAGTTTAACTTCCGCCATCTATCAGGAAACTTATGCCCGTTACCGTGTTCTGGCGGCAGTGGGCAGGCTGCTGGAAAATGTGGAGTTTACCGTCCCGAAAAGCTGGCAGCTGGATGATTAGGCAGTTATATCACCAAGGAGCTATCCTGAAATAGTGATTTA
>NZ_JAHHPO010001174.1 GCF_024606365.1 Endozoicomonas sp. ONNA2 | reverse complement strand
CCGATGGTTAAGGGTGGTTTTCTGCGGGGAAATTTATTGGCTTTGGTTTTGGCCGGGATAGAATTATTTATTCACTGTTATTTATCAAAAAATAAGCCCGGAACTTGCCGGGCTTATTTTTTGATAGCGTTGAGAGGGCGGCGCGAGACCAGCTTCTTCATCAGTGACGGGTTTCGCTGGCGGGAAGGATGTTAGGGTGGTCCAGCCAGTCTTCGGGGTTGTCATCAATCGTATCTATGGCTTCTGCTTCTTCAAGCTCCCCACGTGTCGCCAGCACCGCCAGCTCCTTGGCAAATTTTTGCAGCAGGTTGATGACATCATCCCGGTTACTGTTCAGGCTTTCATCGATTTCAATACTGAACAGGGGCGAGGTATCATCAGCAAACTCTTCCTCTTCCTTGCGCATGAGAACCATGTGCAGGCCGGAAAAATCGTCATCACTGACTTCGGCCAGTTTAAAGGTAATTGACTGTGCTTCCCGAAGAATAGAGAGCAGTTTCAGGGCTTCGGCAGCACTGAGATCCCCGGCGTCTACACGGGCTTCTACATACTCTCTGGCGGAAAGGCCAGAGGCAATGTAGTTATCTACCAGATCTTGGATACTCTTGTACTTGTTTTGGCTCATAGACCCTCCTGACAGCTGTTTCAGCTGATGCCCGACAATCATTGTGCCAGGCGCCAAGGCCAGATTCACCAGAGGCAGGGTGCGCCCTCAATTAGTGACCAGTACTTCAAACATGCAATTGGGCATGGCCTGATGGCCCACCTGTCTAATTGAGAATGTCCTCTCACTCTGATTCCTGTTTCCAGTGTACCTGATTAGCGATGAATGTATAGGGAATAATACTGATGAAGTTGAAGTGATATGACTATAGTCTCGTTGTCGGACAGCCTCCTGGCTTGCCGCGCAGGGTCGTCTATTGCCTCCCGTAATCTTTACAAGCCAGCAGTTTTGTTTCTCTCTGGCGGATTTATCAGGCTCTGCCGCTGATGATGGTGCCTGCAATTTTTGGGGTACTTGTTACAAAAATATGAATTTGTACCGACTTAACCTGAACCTTTTGCCGGGCCTCAAGGCGCTACTCGATACTCAAAGTGTCTCCCTGGCGGCAAAGCAGATGCATGTGACCCAGTCCGCCATGAGCCGGACGCTGGCGCAACTGCGTGAAGCCCTGAATGATCCGATTCTGGTCAGGCAGGGCAACCGTATCTTCCTTTCTGAAAAAGCGCTGGCGTTGAAAGAGGATGTGAACCGTGTGGTGACTGAGGCCAGCACCATCTTTGAGAACCAGCAGTTTGATCCCTGGATTACCGAGAAAAACTTTACCATTGCCGGGACATACATTGTCCTTGAACAGATACTGCCACAGATCCTTCATCAGTTCTGGAAACAGGCACCCCATTTTAACTTTGAACTGTTGCAGTTCAGCCCACAGCTGGATAAAAAACTGGAGGCCGGTCAGGTAGATCTGGTGCTTGGGTATGTGGGCAAGCCACCTGCCGGATTCAGTGATGAACCATTAATGGAGGATAATCTCTGTGCCCTGGTGCCCGAGGATCATCCCCTGGTCGATCAGGAGATAACCATTGAGGATCTTGAGCAGTACTCGGTGATTCGCCACTCTTCATGGATGGGCAGTCCTCACTTTATCAGGGACTACCTGGAAGGCCTCAGTGAGAATATCCGTGTAGTGGCTAAAACACCCAATCTGCCCATCGGTTTGCAGCTTTTAAAGGACACCTGTCATATTCTGGTCACGACGGAGAAAGCGGCTCGTTATAATACTTATGTCCAGAACATGACCATGAAAACCCTGCCCGGCAAACCGCCCAGAGTCAGCTATTACGTCGTGTGGCCGGAGTATTGGGAACACAACCGGGCGCATCGGTGGTTCCGGGAGTTCATCATTAATCGCTTTCGTCTCAAGTTGAAGGAGATGGACAGACTGGATGCCTTGATTAATGGTGAAGCGGGAGTAGTGGCTCACTGAACTCAGTGAGTCCAGCTACTGGTATTGTATTTGACCTGCTTGCTGGTGTGGAGAGTTGGGTAAACACATCAACTGCAGCTCGTTCAAATACTTGCAGATGGGCTATTGTACTTCGAGAGTGCTTCTAGCCCGGATATTTCATAAACGTGCTCCCGATCTCGCTTGTCCTTTGCCGCTCTA
>NZ_JAHHPO010001173.1 GCF_024606365.1 Endozoicomonas sp. ONNA2 | reverse complement strand
TTTCCCGGACTGAATAAAATGATGAAGTTATTCCGGGTCAATTCCTTAAAAAGTAGGATAATCCACGGAAAGTTCACCAATCGGGGAATATTCCTGACTGAAATCAATCGTCAAATTGTTTTGAAACATGACTTAAGCTGTTATTGATAACCCGAATAATATGCGCCTCGAAGCATTCCCGTTTGCCATTTTCCAGTGTCACGCAGAGTCCGGAAATACTATCGCCCCGCGCCGCCATCAGCAGGTTGTGTTTGACCTCGTCGCTCAAGGGGCTGGCCATGACCAGACTCAGGTAAGCCTTGACACACTCATCATCGCCATTTGCCAGTGCCACGAAGAGCCCGGGAACACCATCCCGGGATTTCGCCATCAGCAGGTTCTGTTTGAACTCGTCGCTCAAGGGGCTGGCCAGGACCAGACTCAGGTAGCCTTTGACGCACTCACCATGGCCATTTGCCAGTGCCGCGAAGAGCCCGGGAACACCATCCGGGGATTTCGCCATCAGCAGGTTCTGTTTGAACTCGTCGCTGAAGGGACTGGCCAGGACCCAATCCACGTAACCCTTCACGCACTCCCAATGGCCATTTTGCAGTGCTACGTAGAGCCCGGGAAAACCACCGGAGGATTTCGCCATCAGCAGGTCCTGTTTGACTTCGTCGCTGAAGGGGCTGGCCATGACCCAATCCAGGTAAGTCTTGACGCAATCACCATGGCCATTTTGCAGTGCTACGTAGAGCCCGGGAAAACCATCGGAGGATTTCGCCATCAGCAAATTCAGTTTGACCTCGTCGCTCAAGGAGCTTGCCATGACGCGATCCAGGTAAATCTTTATGCACTCCCCGTGACCATTGTCCAGTGCCGCGAAGATCCCGGGAAAACCATCCGGGGATTTCGCCATCAGCAGGTTCTGTTTGACCTTATCGCTGAAGGGGCTGGCCAAGACCCAATCCAGGTAAGTCTTGACGCACTCACCATGGCCATTTTGCAGTGCTGCGTAGAGCCCGGGAAAACCCTTGAAGGATTTCGCCATCAGCAGGTCCTGTTTGAACTCGTCGCTGAAGGGGCTGGCCAAGACCCAATCCAGATAAGTCTTGACGCACTCACCATGGCCATTTGTGTGTAGCCCTGGAAAACCATCGTGATCTTTAGCCATCAGGGCAATCGTTTGATTATCTGAATCAAGCCGGTTCAGTTGCCCCGGGAATTGAACGACCATGTTCGAAGAAAAATGTCCATTTTGGAGCATTAAAAACAGGATGGACGGATTCATAG
>NZ_JAHHPO010001172.1 GCF_024606365.1 Endozoicomonas sp. ONNA2 | reverse complement strand
GTGTGTCGTGTTTATAGGCCAGACTCATGACAAAACCGGCATCACACAGCGGATTTTCACAATGGCAATACAACTCCCGGAGTGTTCCGGTGATTTTTTTACTGCTGCTGATGCCGGATTTTTCGCCACAATGCGGGCAGGTGATTTTCACCTGGTTCTCCCATGAATAGTTTGAATAGTCAGTATAAGCCGGAGATTATAGTGAACAACCGTAATGATAACTGTCAAAATACACTGGATGCAGCATTCAGGGAAATAAACCAGATTTTTGAAAAGTATGATTTATGCGGGGCCGTCACCCTAATTTCAAGTGAAAAAGGTAATCACCGGTTTGTCTTCCAGCCATGGTCTGCCATGCATTTTGAAATTGATAAACATGGTAATTCTTGCATTGGCGCAAATATCAAGGTCAAAGATGAAGACTACGACACTTGCCAGGTTTTAGTTAACAACTGCTATGCAGTCAGTAACTATTTGCAAAAGGCCCTGTCATTTCAATCTGATAAAATGCAAAAGGTAAATGATGATCTTTGCACTGCCTTTAACATAAATCGGGATGAGATAAAAACCGAGTGGGATTGCAAAAACCTGCACTGACCATTTTTATCACCTAAATTGCCAGATGCTCCTGAACCGCTGCCTGAGACAGTTCTTAAATTTCGGAACTATTTAGTCATGTTTTGACGTTAATTTATTGACACCGATTAGGTTACACTCTACCATGTAACCATAACGGTTATGGTAAAGACATGGCTATACAAACGTTTCTTCATAAGGGGTTAGAGGATTATTTTTACGATGGAACAACCAAGGGAATAAACTCAAAACACAAAAATCGTATAGGCAGGTTATTGGATGTACTTGACCAGGCAAAACAGCCCCATGACATGAAAATACCCGGTTTCAACTTTCACAAGCTGGAGCCAAAAGCAGCCGGGCGTTATTCCGTACATGTGAACGGGCCTTGGTGCATCACCTTTGAATTTGAAAGGAATGATGCAGTCAGAGTTGATTATGAGCAGTACCACTGAGGAAAAAGTTATGACCAAACGCATTAGAAAAAGAAAGCCGGTTCATCCCGGGCAAATGGTAAAGCTGGATGTACTTGAGCCGTTAAATCTTTCGGTGACTGAGGCGGCAAAAGTCATGAATGTATCGAGAAAACATCTGTCGGCTTTTGTGAATGAACGTATTCCATGCAGTAAAGACATGGCAAAGCGGCTGGCTATTGCCCTTGGTACGTCAGTAGACGTATGGCTTGGTATGCAAAACGCGCTTGATGTCTGGGAAATGGAAAACAGCAATGATGATATTTATCAGTCAGTTGGTAAATTAGTTGCGGTTAACAGCTAATGGTTATCAGCATTGAAGATAATCCAGTTATCCGCCATCGTTGATAACGGCTCCCATGAAAAATCATGGGAACTATTCCCCATTTACAGCCTCATAAATTCATTTTATAGTTTGCCCTGACTAATCCAATGGATTACACTTAATTATGCAGACCATTGTAGAACTTTCCATATACCAAAAACGGGCTATTGATCTGCTGGATCAGGAAGAACGGCGGGAGATTATTGATTACCTGGCATCAAATCCTGATGCTGGTGACATTATGCAAGGAACCGGGGGCATCCGGAAACTCCGCTGGAAGCGTGGTGGTTCTGGCAAAAGTGGTGGGGTTAGAGTGATTTATTTTTATCGAAATATGAATATGCCCTTGTTTTTACTGACTCTATACGCCAAAGGTGAACAGGACAATTTAAGCAAGGCTGAGAGAAACAACTGGAAAAAAATGATTGAACAGCTGGTACACCATTACGGAGAATGACCATGACGGATATTTATAACGATGTGATGGGAGCCTTGGAAGAAGCGGTTTCCTACGCCAAGGGCGAAAAAACAGAAGCGATTGTCCATGAAGTGCAACCACTGGATATAAAGGCCATTCGTTCCAGTGTCGATATGACCCAGGAAGAATTCGCCAAAGCGGTGGGGGTAAAACTCCCCACCCTGAGACATTGGGAGAGGGGAGATAGAAAACCCACCGGGCCAGCCCGGGTTTTGCTGAACCTGCTTTCCCGTGAGCCGGAGACTGTTCTTAGATTATTGCATTTCGCTTGATTTTATGTTCACTGCGGCATAGGCCGCTTAGAAAAAAGGTTCAAAAGATTTGGTGTTTGAGCGTTTATAAACATGGCGATCAAACCCGTTTTTCTGCTATTTCATAAACTTCATTATCCCGTCGTATACCAACGGCAATAATCAGCACTCGGA
>NZ_JAHHPO010001171.1 GCF_024606365.1 Endozoicomonas sp. ONNA2 | reverse complement strand
GGCTGGAACAGCGCATTGGCCCGATCAAACGGTTTGGCCAGGTGCGTGACCGGGTGGATATGCTGAACCTGGTCAATGAACAGACGGTGGATGAAAAGGTTTATGAACGCCTTTCAGAACGGATGCGTAACCGCTTTGACCTGTTCGGCTCACTGCCGGATACCATCAAGGATGAATGGATTGAGGATATTGAGTCGCTGGGGGAAAAGATGGATCAGTATATTCAGGACCATCGGCGGGCGACCGGCTTTGATCTGCGCTATAACGCCTCGATGCAGCCGACAGAACATGAGTGGCGGGATTGCTCGCAGGTGTTGTCGCAGCGGGATTTTGGCAGTTTGATGCGGGTGGGGTGGAGTAGTTAGCAAGGTCATTGCGTGGCAATGAAACAAGGTGTCGTATATTCAATCACCGCAAAAACCGGGCGGGCGTTTGGCTATGATAGCCGTCAATGTTCTGATTGACATTGCATTATAACCGCTTGGCCGCGCAGGTGGGGCGGCCATCCGCTTAGTGGTGTGAGGATGTCAAGAGCCAAACTTCTTTCTTATATTGAAATAACCAAGGTCTCAAATAAGACCCGGAAGTTTAGTCTCTGCTTTATCAACAGAACCCTGCCCCTGTCCGGCGGTAATCTCGACCAATTGCTGCTCAAGACCATCCCAAAATCTTATTCGTGCTGAAATAGCCTCTTTCGCCTTGGCAACTGCCGATGCTTCTGCGGTTTTGTCCCCATTAATGCACAGTTTCAGCAGGTTCTCTGCTGCCGGGCCATGCTCATTCCCATCAAGGTCAATATGTCTCTTCAGATAGTAGGTCATAGCAGGCACGGACGCCGGGGGGATTTGCCAATGATTCAAAAGGGAAGAAAACATCTCTGGAATGGCATCTTCACGCCCGAAAAGAAAATAACTGGCCACTTCCGGTAATGAACCGTACTGGGCTACCTTCATGGTATTCGAAACAAATGCCTGAACATATACTGGTACATCGGCAACCACCAGGGCCTGTTGCCAGGGAACACCGGTCCTGATGCTATAGATTACCTGCTCGATTTTACTGGTGTCTGCATTCACCTCACCCATGGCGGCGAGATACATTTCCAGATGGCTCATGGGCGTGCCATGCCGGTCCTTATCCGTCTCTTCATAGAGAATAATTTCATTAATGAAACGGGCAGACCGGGCATCGGCAACCGGCACCCAGGGTTGCTGCAGGGAAGTAAACTCAAGCTGCAATCTTTTCGCCAGCGACATAAAATCCCATACTGCAAATACATGAGCTTCCATAAAGGCCGACAATGTCTTTACGCTGTCAATTTTCTGGTAGATGGAGTGGTTGGAAAGTTGTTCTTGAAGTGGGCGTAAGTCTTCTTTAAACATGATAGTCTCCTGCGGTAAGCAATTTGTTCTGGCTGGCCGACAAGACTATAAGGACATTGGACACATGGCAGCCTGGCTACTCCATTTTATCGGCAAAACAGATGTCGGCTGGAAGGCCCTGACTATAAGTAGCTGGCCATATGGAATCGAATATTTCTGGCTACTTGGGCAGGTACTGT
>NZ_JAHHPO010000105.1 GCF_024606365.1 Endozoicomonas sp. ONNA2 | reverse complement strand
TTGCGATAAATTGGTCTAAAAATTCCTGCTTCTTCGTCAAATAGCCCCGCTATTCACCTCACAAAACTGAATTTTTATCCTCAATTTTCTGTCGTCTTCGCTACGGGCGCTATTCTCGGACAGCCTCCTGGCGGTATCCTGTAGTTATCGATGTTTTCATACTCGGGCTGTTGGGGTGGGGCAGGATTAATCACCGGGGGATTGCTGCCCCCATTTGCCGTGCTCCCCTGGCGGCCTGTCAGCGGTTGGTAATGGCTGTGGGGGGGAGCAGGCAATATTCTTGCGTTCCCCCGGCTGTCTGACAAAGGTTGGTAATGGCCCTGCACAGAAGCAGGCAGTGCCCTGTTACCCCGGCTGATTGGCAACAGTTGGTAATAGCCCTGGGTTGAAGCAGGCACTGTACTCGTGTTCCCCTGGCTGGCGGGCAACGGTTGGTAAACGTTCCGGGGAGGAGAAGGCAGCGGTCTCTCAGTCCAGAGTCGGCGTACGGGTTGCTCTGGCACGGGTTGGTTACGGCCAGCATTGGCCGATGGTCTCCGGTAGTAAATGAGCACACCAATAACAACACCGATCAGTACAACAAGTGCCGTGCCCAGGGTGGCAATAGTGGCTACAACGGCAGGACTGAGCGATTTTGTTAGCGGTGATGTGGCAAATTGCGTAGAAACCGAACTGGAAGGGGGCGTGACTGTTAGCGTGGGTGCATGGGTCGGGGGCGTTGTATCAGAATTCGGGCTGGAAAGGTTCAAGGTTGGTATCGGCGGCGTTGTATCAGAATTCGGGCTGGAAATGTTCAAGGTTGGTATCGGCGGCGTCACCGTCTCTGTGACTGGATAGGTTAACGGAGGGTTATCGCAGTTTACTCTATTATCAAAAACGTCGTGGCAATACGATCTTGCCCCGGACTGGTTAATATCTGCACAGAAGTTAATATCTGAAACATCAAGACACTCCGGAGAACAGTCTTTTTTCCGTCCATCAACAAGAACCTGGCAAACAACGGGTTTATGTCCTGCGTTGATCGCTGCATCGGGATTTCGAGTTATGATGCTGCTGTTAAACACCTTGGTATTGGCGATATTTACTTTTGCCCCGGGTTCTATTTTTCCTGCGCCAATACCGGCAGTTGAGTAAAAGCGGGAGGTTTTCATCTGGCACTTCAGCGCCTTCGTGTTGGCGATAATTCCATCAGTTCTGCAAAATCCTGCGCCAATACCGGCATTGGCATAGTTACCACCGGTTGTCACATTGCTTTCTATTGCTATTGTCCCGGTAACAATTGTTTTCCTGCCAACAATTGTGCTGCTGGTAACAGTTTCTGCAAGTTGAGCAGTTCCTGCCCCAATACCGGCATCAGCATCGTGACCACCGGTTGTCACACTGCTGGCCAACGCTGCGGTGTCGATAACAGTACCCCTGTTCTCTCCCGCCCCAATACCGGCATCTGCCTTGTCACCTGAGGTTGTTACGTGGCATCGCTGCGCTGTTGTGCCCTCGACCATTCCATATATATTGTTTATTCCCGCCCCGATACCGGCTTTTGCCTCATCACCGGAGGTTTTTAGCGTGCAGCCTGTTGCTGTTGTGTTGGTAACAGCTCCGTTATCATTTACCCCTACCCCAATACCGGCATTTGCTTTTTTACTGTTGATTGTTTGCACGATGCAGCCGTGTGCTATCGTGTTTTTAACCTTTGACTTCACTGATATTCCCGCCCCAATACCGGCATGCGCTTTAACGTCAGGTGAGATTGAGCGACCTGAAATTGTCACATTGCAGCCCGTCGCATTCGTGTTGATAACGGTGCTGTTATCGACACTCTCTCCTGCGCCAATCCCGGCATCCGCCATGAGACCAGTGGTTGATACCCTGCAGTGCCGCGCTTTTGTGTTGGCAACCGTTGAATGTTTCGAT
>NZ_JAHHPO010001170.1 GCF_024606365.1 Endozoicomonas sp. ONNA2 | reverse complement strand
GTTTAAATTAGCCTTGATTGGAACGATCGTAAGGCCGATTCTTTCGCCCTGTGTCTGATTCTACCTTCCAGAGTGTATCGCCAATGGCAAGTTTGCTCTGCCCTGCTGGCAAGTCATGATCAAGCATAATGGTCCGGCCTATTAACTGAGATGCCCGATTATTTAATTTGGGGCTGTCACTCTTGTTATTTACCTTTCGGAACAGCTTCCAGTAAGAGAATGAGAGCAGCAAACTGCCAGTACCAAAAATCACCAGTTGAACTGGCCAGCTCATGTCAGGTACCAACCAGAGCCAGAGTGAGACAACCGCGGCTGCGGCAGCACTGCCCAGCAAGAAACCACCAGCACCAAGCGCCTCTGCGCCCAGAAGGACAAAAAACAGGATCAACCAGTGCCAAGGTTCTAGTACATTAGAAATATCCATCAAGCCTCCTTCTTGCTTAACTTTTCACATCCTTTACCAGAGCAGCTTCGCCTACCAGCTCTTTAATGCCGACGATAGAGCCAATCAAGCTTCCAGCCTCCAGAGGCATCATGATTACTTTATTGTTCTCGGCAGAGGCAACATCTTTCAATGCTTCTACGTATTTCTGGGCAACAAAATAGTTAATCGCCCGATGATCACCCTCGGCAATGGCCCTGGACACCACCGCCGTGGCCACCGCCTCGGCCTCTGCCAGCCGCTCCCGGGCTTCTGCTTCCCGTCGGGCGGCTTCAAGCTCACCTTCTGCCTTGAGGATCTGCGCCTGCTTTTCCCCTTCCGCCACTTTAATGGCGGCTTCACGAGCACCTTCTGCCTCCAGGATCTGTGCACGTTTATCCCGCTCAGCCTTCATCTGCCTCGCCATGGCTTCCACCAGGTCCGCCGGCGGGGCAATATCTCGCAGCTCAATCCTGGTCACCTTCAGGCCCCAGGGATCGGTGGCTTCATCCACTTTTATCAGTAAGCGCTCATTGATTCGATCCCGGTTGGAAAGCATTTCATCCAATTCCATGGATCCCAGTACCGCACGGATATTGGTCATCACCAGATTTTTCATGGCGCGATCAAGATCGTTAATTTCATAAGAAGCCTTGACCGCATCCTGGACCAGGTAGAAACAGACCGCATCCGTGGTCACCTGGGCGTTATCGGCACTGATCACCTCTTGGGGCGGGATATCCAGAACTTGCTCCATCATGTTCATTTTTTTGCCAACCGTATCAATCACCGGCACAATCACATGCAAGCCAGGTGTTAACGTACTGGTGTACTTGCCAAAACGCTCGACAGTGTAGTTATACCCCTGGGGAACAATCCGTACACCGGTTGCTATAAGAACAGCAATAAGGACAACAAAAACAATTGCTGTGATTTCTATACCCATAGAAGGCTCCTGTCTACCGAATTTATTTATTCAGTTCTGATAAAGATAGATTCACACGGTAAATCAGCCTGTTAAGTAGCTGGCCATACCAAAACACTTGAGAATAAAAGCGTAGTTAAACGCTACTTCATCAATCCATTCATAACGCTTGCTGGCACCGGCGTGGCCGGCGTGCATATTCATGTTCAGCAACAGCAGGTTATTATCGGTTTTTAAATCCCTTAAGCGTGCCACCATCTTGGCCGGTTCCCAGTATGTGACCTGCTCATCGGATATTCCGGAGTTAAACAGCATCGGGGGATAATCCCTGGCCTGCACATTGTCATAAGGCGAGTACTGCATAATATAGTCAAAGTCGTCGGCACTGGTGACCGGGTTGCCCCACTCTTCCCATTCCGGTGGCGTCAATGGCAAGGATGCATCACTGATGGTGTTGATGACATCAACAAAAGGTACATCGGCCACTACGCAAGCGAACAATTCCGGACGCAAGTTGGTCACCGCTCCCATTAACAGGCCACCGGCACTGCCACCATTAATGGCAATCTGCCCGTTACCGGTATAACCCTGACTGACCAGATACTCCGTAGCATCAATAAAGTCATTGAAGGTATTCATTTTATGGCGCATTTTGCCATTGAGATACCACTGATAGCCCTTTTCATCACCGCCACGAATATGGGCCGTTGCGTAGACAAAGCCACGATCCACCAGGCTGAAGAGCTTTGATGAAAAGCCAGAAGTCATGCCATAACCGTAGGAGCCGTAGCCATAAACCAGGGCATGATGGGAGCCATCCTTTACCAGACCTTTGGTATGGATAATGGTGACCGGAATACGCTCACCGTCCCGGGCGGTGGCATACTCCCGCCTGACCTCATATTTTTCCGGGTCAAAGTTGGGCGTTTCCCGGGTATAGACCGCTGTGGATTCAACGGTCTTCAGATCCAGCTCAAGAACGGTACTGGGCATAACCGGTGAAGAGTAATCCAGCCGAACAGTGGTGGCGTTATGGTCCCAGTCACCGGAAAAATCCAGTTCATAGGCTTGATCAGGCATGGATACCCTCTGCCGGTTACCGGATACCATGTCCTGTACCACCAGCTCATCCAGCGCTTTATCGTTATTTTTCTGCTCAATAATCAGATAATGATTGTAGAAATGAATATCGGTAAGGCTGAGAGTGTTGCTTTCCGCCTGAATCAGATGCCAATGCTTCTGCCCCCACTGATTTACCGATGTTTTATACAGCTGGAAATTATTGGCACCATTAAGATTGGTGAGAATATAGAAGTCATCACTGTCGCCTTCAAGATAGTGATCAAGGCTAAACACCACATCATCAGTGCCATGGGCAAACAGACGGAAATCTATTGTGGTGCGGGAAGAAACATAAACCACCTGACTGGAGCCACTGTTGAGATAGACCATAACGTATTCATGGTCTGTGGTTTCCGCTAGCGAAAGAAACATCCCGTCAAAATCATCAGGTTTGGAGAACACCAGCGTTTTCTTTTCCGGTCCCTGATGGATATTCATTTTATAGACATGTTTACCACGGGCCTGCTCATCACGCTCAACTACCAGAAGGTGCTCATCATCCATCCAGAGTATGGAGCCGGTACTGTTATGGAAGGTCCACTCACTGTCCTGCCCGGTCGCCAGATTCCGAACCCGTATACTTCGCTCCATGGAGCCGGTGAGATTGTAGCCATAAGCATGATAGGTATTTGCCCGGTTGGTGATGGACGGGCCAAACATAAAGAGGTCCTTGCCATCCGCCTCTTTGTTAACATCCATATATATCATTTCAGGCCGATCCATTGAGCCATGACGACGACAGAGAATGGGATAGTTTTTCCCCTTTTCTTCCCGGTAATAATAGAAAAAATCGCCCTTTTTAGCGGGCCAGGACTGATAGTTTTCCTTTATCCGGGACAAAATTTCCTGATAAAGCTGCTCCTGAATGACCTTGCTGTCGTTCATTTGGGCATCTTTATAATTGCTTTCAGCGTTAAGATAGGCCAAGACCTCCGGGTTTTTAAAATCCAGATCCCCTGCCACAATCTTTTGCCAGTGCTCATCCCGCAACCAGTGGTACTCATCAATACGGGTCTGACCATGCTGAATAATGGAGTGTGGAATTTTAGTAGCGACCGGTGCTTTCAAAGGGATTTCCTCAGTCAGTAAATGCAATAAAATATGATTGGATAATATAACTTAAAACCATGACAACACTTTCGCACTATCAACACATAATGAGACAAAGCGATCATAGTTGACGGCCTCAAACGGCGCAGATACCGCCACCCCGCGAGCCCTTGCATCAATATCCATCACATACACAGGGCAGCCATCCGGTAAAGCATTCACCCGACTTGCCGGAGACATCAGCTCATAAACAGCATCTTCAATCAACAACACGGAATCGCCGCTGGCAACAGCACGAACACAAAGTTCCACTGCCTGACCTGGCTTATTAACGGTATGCAGCGTACTCATCAGAAATTAAACACTCTGGAATGCTGTTGGATAAACAGAGGCAACTCACCCTCGGCAAGGACTGTCACCCCTTCCTGAAGCGCATCAGAACTGATACCCCGTTCCTCCAGAGACAGCTGATCCACATAAATGGTATCTATGCCATAAAGAGGCAACACCTGTAGCATGGCTGAAAGATTTTTTCGTGGAATTTTAGTGGCTTCCTGCCCTTTCAATAACTGATAAACCCCATCCCCCATCAGCAAAAGACTGGTCTCGATATCATAAGAGGCTGATACCAGTGCCGTATCGAGCGCCTCACGGGCCGACTGCCCACTGTAAGGGGCCCGGCTGGAAATAATACACACAGAATGACTCATCTCAGGCTCCAAAGGTGATCAATCGATCGGCCATCAATGCTCCGTCAAGCAACTGCCCAAGGCCGGACAGTTCATACCCCTTGCGGAGATTATGACCCGGCAGATCATAACGGTCAGATTCTGTCTGATCCACAACACCCCGCCTTAAAGCAGCAGCAATACAAACCACGGCATCCAGATTATGTGACTGGACAAACTGCTGCCACTGTTCAGGGAGGTTGGACTCATCCTGAGGTGGCTGGGCAATAGCCGTCGCCGTGTTCACCCCATCCAGATAAAAAAACAACCGGACAATTTCATGCCCCTGAGCCACCACAGCCCGGGCAAAGTGCAATGCACTTTGAGGCGCCTGACTGTTGGCCGGAGCGCCATACACGGCCAGTGCAAACTTCATAACAATAACCTTGCGTTAACAGAACTAAAAAATAGCCAAGCAAAACAAAAAAAGCCCCACCAAATGGCGGGGCCCGTTAAAAGCAAAATCAGACATCAGTCGTCACTACTGGCACCGAGCAGGTGAAGCAGCGCAGTGAACAGATTATAGATATCCAGATAAAGAGAAACAGTGGCCCGAATATAGTTAGTCTCACCACCGTGGATAATACGGCTGGTGTCGAACAGGATAAAACCGGACATCAGCAGCACAATCAGGGCAGACAGCGCCATGCTGGCAGCGGGGATATTAAAGAAGATCAGGGCAATGCTGGCCACCACAGCGACAATCAGACCAACCATCAGGAAGCCACCCATAAAGGAGAAGTCCTTACGGGTGGTCAAAACATAGCCGGAGAGCGCAAAGAACACCACGGCGGTTCCACCCAGGGCCTGCATGATCAGGGATGGGCCATTGGCCATGCCCAGGTAATGGTTAAGCATTGGTCCCAGGGCGGCACCCAGCACACCGGTAAAGGCAAAAACAGCGACAATACCCTTGGCAGAATCAGCGGTCTTGTTCACCACGAACAGCAGGCCAAAACCGACCAGGGAGAGAACCAGCGCCGTCATCTGGCTGATCTGCAAGGCCATGGCAACGCCGGCGGTGACAGCACTGAATAGCAGAGTCATACCCAGCAGCATATAGGTATTGCGAAGAACCTTGTTGATTTCAATGCCAGCACCCAGGCTGGTAGAAGCAGCGGTCATTACGGGTTTGCGATCCATCTTTGTCATTCCTCTATGTAGATGTAATACAAGTCATTATATCAGACCAATTTACTGGGGCTATAGTTTTAATCATTCCTGGCTCTGACATTGTTCATGCCCCTGACATTGCGCACGTCTGAATACCACTCACTATATTATCGGATTTACTGAGTCCAGAGCATAGAGAAAGAATACCGTTTATCAAGGCGTTGACACAATTCTGATTTCAGGTAGTATTTGCCCTCACGTGGAGGGATGGCTGAGCGGTTGAAAGCACCGGTCTTGAAAACCGGCGAGGGTTAA
>NZ_JAHHPO010001169.1 GCF_024606365.1 Endozoicomonas sp. ONNA2 | reverse complement strand
GTCGGGCGCTATTCTCGGACAGCCTCCTGGACTGTCTGTCACTTTAATTAGATCCATCGTTTAACTTATCTATCCCACCAACACTTACTACGTATCTGACTAATACCGATAGTGCAGGACCAAAAAATATTGTCTAATCTGAAAGCTCCTTACTTTCTGGTATCTCTATGAGTGATGCAGTCTCGACCAAATCTGAAACCTCAACAGGTGTCCGCCAAATTGTAGAGCCGTTAGTCCTTCTTCTTTTGGCAGGCCTCCTGTTTGGCTACCTTGGCCAGACCATGGGTGTTACCCACATGTTCAACACCCTGTTCAACACCGCACACCAGCTCTTGTTAAACACCGTGTTGTTCCTGATGGGGATTACCGTATTAACCGGTGCTGCCGGTCGTCTGCTGATGGAGTTTCATGTTATTTCCCTGATTGAACGGCTGCTGGTGCCGTTGATGAGACCCGTTTTTAATCTCCCCGGCCGTGCTGCCATGGCGGCCATGATGACCTTTTTCTCTGATAACCCGGCCATCATCGGCCTGGCAAAAGACAGACGGTTCAACCACGCCTTTAATGTGCCCGAGATCATTTCACTGACCAATTTCGGTACCTCCTTTGGCATGGGTCTTATTGTCATCACCTTTATGGCAACCCTGCAAAATAATGAGACGGGTACTACTTATTTCTTGCCTGCCATGATCGGACTGGGCGGCGCCCTTATTGGAGCCATCATATCCACACGGCTGATGCAACGCTTTATCCGAAATGATGCCCGGCTACATGAACTCAGCATTGAAGATACTCACAGTGAACTTCTGGATGAGCACAGTTCTGGCGATCCTGTCTGGCTCAGATTTCTCAATGCCCTGCTGGATGGCGGAAAAGGCGGCGTCAAAATGGGGGTAGCGATTATTCCCGGGGTATTAATCATCAGTACGTTTGTTATGGTGCTGACGTTTGGTGCGCCAGTAACCGGCTATACGGGTGGAGCATTTGAAGGGGTGGCCCTGCTGCCAAGACTGGCCAGCCATGTTACCTGGCTATTTGAGCTGCTGTTCGGCTTTGATCATGCCGAACTGGTTGCTTTTCCCATTACTTCATTGGGTGCTGTAGGTGCCGCCATGTCGCTGGTACCAAACTTCATCAGTCAGGGGATTATCGGTAACAGTGACATTGCAGTTTTTACGGCGATGGGCATGTGCTGGAGTGGTTACCTTAGTACTCATACGGCCATGCTGGACTCCCTTGGCTTCCGCCAGCTGACCTCAAAAGCCATACTGGCTCACACGATTGGCGGTATCTGTGCCGGTGTCGCAGCCCGATATCTTTACCTGCTGCTCAGTCCCTTAATTGGTTAATAACCAATCCAGGCACTCAATTCTCTTATTGAGTTGAGTGCTCATTTCGACCGGCAAAAACAGCATCAGCAATAGCCCCCCCCTCCAGTTCAAGATGACGGTTTACCGACTGAGAGCCAGTGTTTGATAACTCTAAAATTAACCTCTGCCAGCCAGGAGGCTGTCCGAGAATAGCGCCCGACTGGGCGTCCCCGTAGCGAGGATTG
>NZ_JAHHPO010001168.1 GCF_024606365.1 Endozoicomonas sp. ONNA2 | reverse complement strand
AGCTAAAGAAAGAATGGACAGTAGTACTATCAGGAAGAATTCCCTAATGCTTACCTAAGAGCAGTAGCTTATAGCAATTCCGCATAACAAAGAAAATTCACCATCCGAACATTTACGAAATTTTGCTGTCTAAAGCTCTGAAAGGTTAGAAATCAAGTCAGAAACAGGGTCCCTGTTTTCGAACAAAAGGGTAAGGCAGCTTGCCTGACTCACAATAAAACCATAATTTTCAATGACTAGACATCTATAAATTTAAACCCTCAGGGTAATGGAGAATTCGAAGTGGAAAGCATTAACTCGTCTTTTGGAACTATTTCAATCCCGACAGACAATCAAGAAGTGGGCGATAAAAAACCTGCATCTGCGGGCATAAAGAGCATCTGCCCGAATGAACCCAGCGTTCAAATAGCTGGTGCCCACTGCAACGACGAGCCTCACACCGCTCTACCAGAGCGAACGATTACCAACCCTGCAAGCAAAACTGAAACAAACCTCGGCTCTGCGCAAAAAACACATATCGAATCAGCAGGGGCCACAGCGGACCAGAACACCGCGTCGTCATTCACCCAATCAGAATTTCCGGAAAATCTTACTCTGGATGAAGGCAATGATCACGCGTCTATGCTTTCCTACCTTAACCTCAGCATGCTGAAAGAATTGAAAGAATTATTGCACCCTCCCGGGATCAACATGACCGAACCGCAGGAGCCAAAAGTAAAGCAACCATCAGAGAAGGTATCCAGCAGCGCCTGCCCCCCTCCGACACCAACGCTGATACACACACACGACAAAGTTTCATTAATCCATCATGCAGGCATCCAGGCAAAAAACAACAACTGTTCACTGGCCTCTTTTTTTATGGCCATATCAAACAACGGGCTAATGGAATGGTTAACTGACGAGATTAAAGATGGCGTTATCAACCAACAATTGGCGGGCAAAAAGGAAGAAGCGGCTTCTCTGCAGGAACTTTTAGCAATCTGTGAAAATTTTCACTTCAATGAAAAGACCAATGGCTACATCGCTGATGAAGGCTTGAACCGCATGAGAACACTTTACCGACTCGGCCATGGAGAGTCGTGCACTACTCTGGATATGCCAGAAATTCTCACAGCAATCCTTACAAACATCTATGCTTATCGGGAAATAAAAAAAGATCCATCCGGAAATGTTCTCAACCTTAAAGAATCGAAGCAATGTCTGAAACACAAAATAGCATGGATTGATGCTGCGAATGGATTCTTCGTTACCAATGACTCATCCAAAGTAATAAGTAATCTTGCTGAAGGCATTCCGCTGCCCGGGACTTCGGAAGGCCTGATCGAAAAAGAACTGAAAGCGGATCCACCCTCTGACTCTGCAAAATATATTTACGCTCACAGCCAATTCGTAGGGAAGGATGGAGGGCTTTTGATAAAGTGTAAGACCAAACGTGATATTAAAACAAACTGTGATCTCACTAAAACATTTGAATATGTTGATGACATGACGCATAAATCGAGAACGACTGAAGTCGAGCTTGCAAAACACCCTGTCAGTGGCACCTTTGTACGCTCCTCTCATTCATCATTTATCAATGTCAGGGGACAAAAGTGGTTGGTAAACCATAAGCTAAGCGGTTTTAAAGATGATTCAGATAACAGTGGAAAATGGACCACAACCATTTCCAAAGAGGCGACCACCGTGGAAGAGCTTATCATTACCTGGCTCAAAGGAATCAAGAACGATCTTCAACTTGATAAATCTGCGTTTGAACAATTATTACCTGATGAGAAAACCGGGCAATACCCGGAAATATTGCTTGTTACCATCCCCAACTTTGGATTCACTGTCAGACCCGACATCCAGTGGTGGAAAGATGTAGCTATTCCCACGACTGAAGATGAACAAGTAGGTGAACAAGAACAACTAAATGAACAAGAAGATAAAAAAAAGTTGATCTACGAATTCGACTCCGCGGTCAGCATTGAAGAGGGTCATTTTCTGGTCTGGTTTAAAGATGGCAAGGTACTTAATTATGCTGATTCAATGGGACACTCAGAACTCGAAGAGACAATCCCCGTTATCGTAAAAATGCCATTTGAGGGAACTCAAGCGGCATTACAAGCTGCTGATGAAAATAGTGGAAATTACTACGACCCCTATCGCACGGCAACGCAAAGGCTTGCCAAACTGGGAAAATCAGCAGCACTGATAATCTTGAAAAAGAAGCCCACTGAATGAACGATTCCCGTGGGCTGTTGTCAAGTAGCTGGCCAACTACCTGGCTGTGGCTATGTGGCCGAAGTTGTAACGCCCCACGAGCATGGCACTGACATAACTGAAACGCAGTTATCACAGCATATTGCCACTCCCGCTGGTTTTCCCTACAATATGCGGCCGTTATGATTGGCTATTGATCCGATCATGGATTAGCTGACGGATGATGAAAAAGGAACTTTTCCTCGCTCAAATCTGTCTAATTTCTTCTGGGTTTTAGCCATAATGTCCTGCGCGTTTGGCAAGGTAAACACAGTAAACCAGTTGCCGGAAACAACTATAGGAATCCCTATTCAATGGTAACCATTCGTCTTGCCCGTGGCGGCTCGAAAAAGCGCCCGTTTTACCACCTGACCGTGGCTGACAGCCGTAACGCCAACGGCGGTCGTTTCATTGAGCGTGTCGGTTTCTTCAATCCCTGTGCCCGTGGCCAGGAAGAGCGTCTGCGTATTGATAACGAGCGTGTAGAATTCTGGCTGGGCCAGGGTGCTACTGCATCTGACCGCGTTGCCCAGCTGCTCAAAGAAGCCAAAAAGGCTGCGTGAACCCGGTGACAACGGCAGTAGAGGGCGCTGTCAAGCGCATTACGTTAGGCCATATCGCCTCGGTTTTCGGGGTCAAGGGCTGGCTGAAGATTCACTCCAACACCAGCCCGATGGCAAACATCCTCAACTACCCACGCTGGATTCTTGACCACAACGGTGATATCAAAACCGTTGAAATCGATCAGGCCCAGTCCCACGGAAAAGGTCTGATTGCCCATATCATCGGTTGTGACGATCGTGAGCAGGCCCGCAGTTACTGTGGTTACCAGATCACCATTAACGCCGATGATCTGCCCGAACCGGAAGATGACGAGATTTACTGGCATCAACTGGAATCGCTGGATGTTTTCTCCCGCAACGCTTTGGGGGACAATGTTCTATTGGGTAAAGTCAGCCACCTGATGGAAACAGGTGCCAACGACGTGCTGGTCATTCGCCCCACAAAGGGCAGTATTGATCGCCGCGAGCGTCTGGTACCCTGGCTTGCCGGATCGGTGGTGTTAGACGTTAATCCTGATAAAGGATTTATCCGGGTAGATTGGGACCCGGAGTTTTAACTGGCCATGACGACTCAACTCTCACCTCTTGATGAGCCAGCTACACTGGCAAAAACTCATCAGGACTCTAACCAGAGCGCCATGGACATTGGAATGTGGTTCGGTGTCGTCAGTCTGTTCCCGGACATGTTCCGGGCCATAACCGAGCACGGTATTACCGGCCGTGCGGTTAAGGAACGGCTGATTGAGGTACAGACCTGGAATCCCAGGGACTTTACCCATGACCGGCACCGAACTGTGGATGACCGACCTTATGGCGGTGGTCCCGGCATGTTGATGAAAATTCAACCTCTGCGTGACGCCATCCATGCAGCTCGCAACGCTGCAGGAACCGAGGCCAAAGTGATTTACCTCTCGCCACAGGGTCGCATGCTCGACCAGAAAGGTGTAGAGGAACTTGCCCAAAGCAAGAAGCTGATCCTGGTCGCGGGGCGATATGAAGGTATTGACGAGCGGGTAATCCAGACCGAAATCCATGAAGAATGGTCTATTGGCGATTACGTGTTAAGTGGTGGTGAACTCGCTGCCATGACTCTGATTGATGCAGTTTCACGCTTTGTACCGGGCACCCTGGGTCATAAGGATTCTGCTCAGGAAGATTCATTTGCTGATGGTCTTCTTGACTGCCCGCACTACACCCGTCCTGAGTGTTTTGAAGGACAGAGAGTGCCACAAGTGCTGTTATCAGGCAACCATGCGCTTATCAAGCGCTGGCGATTGAAACACTCTTTGGGCAAAACCTGGCTGAGACGACCCGATCTGCTAGCCAACATTCGGCAAAACAGGTCACTGTCCAGCGAGGAAGAAAGGTTGTTGTCGGAGTTTATTGCTGAACACTCAGCCCGGGAGGCTGTCCGGGAATAGACGGCCGGTGGCAGTCTATTCCCGGACAGCCTCCCAAAGCCAGAGCATGCCTCTTTAACAGATGTGATATCGGCTTGTTTTGGATTGCTCTTGTCAGGGCAATCTGAGTGAAACACAGCTTGAGCGGGACAAAATTGACTAACCAGGAGCAATTATCAATGAGCAAAAACAAAATCATTGCGCAGCTTGAAGCTGAACAAATGAACAACGAGATCCCTGCCTTTAGCCAGGGTGACACTGTAGTCGTACAGGTTAAGGTAAAAGAAGGCAACCGTGAGCGTTTGCAGGCGTTCGAAGGCGTTGTCATCGGCAAGCGTAAACGTGGCCTGAACTCTGCTTTCACCGTTCGCAAAATCTCCAGCGGTGTTGGCGTTGAGCGTACATTCCAGACTTACTCTCCACTGATCGCATCTGTGACTGTGAAGCGTCGTGGTGACGTTCGTCAGGCCAAATTGTACTACCTCCGTGAGCTGAGCGGTAAAGCTGCGCGTATCAAGGAAAAGCTCAAGTGACACTCCCCGCCCTGACGGGCGAGGATTCTGAAACTTCACAGGCTACACCGGCTATATTACGCAAGCCTCCATCAGCAGTAGCGGGGGGCTGCCCCTCCGCTATTTGTTGTCGGTCTTTTGTTTGATTTGTTGGGTATCTACACGCTCCCCTCGGGTGCGCTCTGCGTGACCCACGTCAAAAGCCAGTTTCAGGGTCTTCTCGGACAGCCTCCTGGAGCGACAAAGTCCTGCGCGAGAGTCGGGGCAGTTTATGAAATATCCGGGTTAGAAATTGTCCTGAAATAACTTCTCTACAAACGCTGCCTGCTTCGCGAAAAGCTTGAATCACTTGAGCTATTGCGGGCAGCGGGTGGCGACAATTTCCCAGACTGAATAAAATGATGAAATTATTCCAGGACAATCCCTTAATATCTTTAGCCGCTACTGATATGAACTTTAGAAGTTAATTGCTCAAGCCTGAAGAATAACTACAGATATAATAAAAATATTTTTATTTTCTCAGGTAATTTATTATG
>NZ_JAHHPO010001167.1 GCF_024606365.1 Endozoicomonas sp. ONNA2 | reverse complement strand
ACGAGGTGACGCCGGGGTACCACCCATTAGTAATTTTTGATGCGGATGAGACACTGTTTTCCTATGACGTTAGCGAGACCCTGGATCCCACTGGCGGTACTAAAAAAGTGTTAAAAATAGTTCCTGCTGAAAAAGATACTGAGCAGACCCTGAAGGGCATCAGAGAAAAGGCACCCGACGCACAAATTATAGTGTTGGCCCAGGACACAGCAAGCGAAACCAGAAGAAAGCTGGCAGCAGCCAACATCAATGCGCAACTGTTTGACAGTATCGTAAGTGACAAACAGTGTTCCAAGGGTACAATGATGGCGCGATACATTCAGCAAATGCCTGAGCGCCCGGCACAGGTTTGTTTCGTTGATAACACGGAAGAAATGTTATCAGATGTGGAAAACACCTGTGAAACATTGCAAATCCATTACAATACATTCCTCTACACAGGAGCAAGAGCGATGTCAAACAGGGCATTTGCCCATGGTCGTCAACTGACAAGGGAGGAACTTGTAAAGCAACTTGAGACGGCGTGAAACTGAACGTGATGCCCGGGTTTGAAATAGATCCTGAATTTTTGAACCACAAAGGCACAAAGGATAAGAAAAAGCTCTTCATTACCGTGAAAAATATTTTGCTTAACCATTTTTCATCCCTGAAGGTGGCGCAAAATATTTTCACGCGCCATGGGCATTACCGTGAAAAATATTTTGCTTAACCATTTTTCCTGTTCGTCATATACGAAACCAGCCATGCACTTTCCGACAACAGTCCCGGCAGCCTCGGTAAGAACCCCGGCAGTCTCGACATCAAGCCAGGTAGAATCGCCGACAGCAGTTGAGATAGTCCGGACAGCCAGGTTAGCCCCGAAAGCCCCGACAGCGACTGCGGCATTAGCCCTGGTAACCCCGGTAGCAACCCCGAGAGACGCGACAGCAGCACCGAAACCGATGGCAAGCCTGGGGAAAATCTTTAAAACGGATCGGCTAAAATGTTTAATAGTCGGGATTCTGCGAACAACTTCATTGAACTGCCTTGCAGGATTATCCAGGAGGCTGTCCGAGAATAGCGCCCGACCGTAGCGA
>NZ_JAHHPO010001166.1 GCF_024606365.1 Endozoicomonas sp. ONNA2 | reverse complement strand
AGGAGTACAGGATTGTTCTGAATTGCATTCAGGCGAAGTGATTTCAAGCATCTATTAAGAATAGCTGAACAGGGCTATTGATGCTTGAATAATCGATTTAGCGAATGGTTACCGGAATTCTCCATCCATAGCGCCTAAGGAACTGTCTTTTAATAATTTCCCGATTTCCGTTCACCCTGAGCTTGTCGAAGGGGCGTACCACCGAACTTCAACAAGCTCAGTCAAGTCAGGCAATGAAAATAGGGAAGTTATTTCCAGACAACTCCTTAATGTCCACCCTGAGAAATTTCAGACAAATGTTGTCCTATCTTCAGGCAATGGAGTCAAGCTTTTAATAAGCTCTTTAGCAGCGGCTATAGCAGGAAAGACGCTATTGGGTCCAGAAAAACACCCATTAATCATTTCAGTGGCACGCTCTAGTGCCCTTGCAATAGCCGTGTCATCTGGGAGTCCCGGGGTTAGTTCTTGCTCTTCTGTTTTTAGCAACAAGATCAAGGCAGATTGCAAGTATGAACCAAGGTCTTTCTCAAGGAATGTTCTACTCACTTTTGCCAGCACCAAGGCTTCCTTGCTCATTTGAGATACAGGGCGTGATAACGCCTGTATGCATTGATTTATTTTATCTTCAGGAACACGCTTTGTTTTTAACTCATGAGCCAAGACTTTTGTATTGGTAAAATGTTGTTCTAATTCATTGCATTTACTCAAATAGTTAGTTCTATACTGATGAAAAAGATCAGGTACAGGATATCTGAAATTAGCAGAAAAATTGGCCAGATCCTCTGCTTTTTCAAACTTCAGCGCCTTAATAGATTCCGGGAGAGGGCCTAAAATGGCACCTTTTGTCATCTGATAGCTTAATAGATCCAGTACATCTTGAACAGGTTGTCTTGTCTCTTTCGAAAACCACTGATTGACAAGCTGTTTTACAAAGATTCCTCGTACATCTATCATTCTGATTCCGTGTGCTGCCGTGGGTCTGCAGTCATCTAACGAAATTGCCCTAAAATCGCCTTCCAAGGCTTGCAAACGCATTTCGCTGCTGCCATGAATGTCTCTTTTATTAATAAGATTATCTTGAATTTTAAGAACTTCTGCAAGATATTTATAACCTTCTTTAGAAATGGAGTAGTGGGCATCAACAAGGTTGCACTGGGCCAGCACCAGTGTCAGGAAGTTATTAATATTCTCAATGTTGTTTTCGTCTCCCTGAAAAAGGCAAAAACTGTCAACAAAAGGTCTGAGTGCTTGACTGGTCTCAGGGTGTTGCGTTAACTCGGCTTTAGCTCTTTTTAGCCGATCTTCAAAATGTGTATGAAGGATCGAGTCTTTGTAGAGTTCCTGCGTTTCAAGACCTCCATCAATGGTTTTAATAACTGAAAAAGTCAGGTTTGATGAAGGTAAATAGGGTGAGGTGGAAATCATGGTTGATTCTCCTGGAGTTCAAAGTATTAATTTTGGCCGTGTGATTGTATTCAATTATCTGCATTTGCGCAAATAACTTTTATGACCGACCAGGTATAAATTTTTTTCATTTAATTGAACCTTTTTGAGCCACCTATTGTTTCCCGTAAAGATACAATGGTCCTATATTTTTACGGGAAACGTTTAATTAAAAGTCGACGTTTTTAAAAAAAAATCTTTAAACAAATGTCGTGAAATCTTTTGGCAATGGAGTCATGCCTTTAACAAGGGTGTCAACGGCCACTTTAAAGGCTTCTTCTTTGCGTACAAAATACTTCATAAACTTTCGATCACATCTACCGAGCGCTGTTGCAAAAGCTGAGGCATCTGAGAGTACGGGGGTATTTTGAAATGCTTCTGTTTTCAGCGACAATATCAGGGCAGCTTTCAAGTAAAATTGCAAATCTTTCTCTGTTTCTGGTATGAGCATTACTGCCACTGTCAGCGCGTCTGAGGACATTTTAGATACAGGCTGAGACAGTGCGTGTTTCACTCGTTCTATTTTATCGTCATCAATCTCGTCTTTTAATTCGCTGGAGAGATCTTCTGAATAGACAAAATAATGTTCAAATTCACTGCATTTACTCAGAAACTCAATTCTTGCCTGTTTAAAAATATCAGAATTAGGATATCTTAAATTTGCAGAAAAATCGGCCAGGTCTTTTGCATTACCAAATCTCAGCATCTTGATATTATCTGAGAGAGGGCCTATGTCTGTCCCTTCTGTTATTTGATAGTTTAATAGCACCAGTGCGTTACTTATGGTTTGCTGTGACTCTGGCGCAAACCACTGTTTGACAAGCTCATTTGTCCAGGAGATTCGAACATGACGCAATGCGACATAAGGGCGATGATCGGCCATGTAGGTGTTGTCTTTCATTGAAAGCTCTGATAAGTCCTGTGCCGTTTTTGCCAGACAGGATTCATTGGCCAAGATGCCCTGTAAATAAGAATTTGGGCTTTTAGAGGCTTCTTCCTTAATGTCACTGACATCGGAGGGCGCACCATCCTTAATGGACACAGAGCCGGATTCATTACTTTCAAACAGTTCCCTTTTATTAACAATATCAGCTTGAATTTCAAGAACCTCTTTAAGCTGTCTTATACCCTCTTCATTGGCTAAATTGGATAGGGTGAGTGCCAGAGACAGAAAATTATTTTTTTTATCAATTTTTTCATCAACAGTATCAGCAGCGTCTTGAAAAAGGCAAAATTTGTCAACAAGTATACTGAGTACTTCACTGGTCCGGGGGTGTTTCATTAATTCGTCTTTAGCCTTTTCCACGCGGTCTGCAAAGGCTCTCTGAACCGGTGAGCTATGGTATATTGTCTCAACAGGTTCGTTCGGATTATCTCCCTCTGTTTCTGTTGATAAGGTTGCTATTTGATTTGTCGGGGGGAGTATAGATGAGAATGAAAGCATCGATGATTCTCCTGAAGATTAGTTAGTTAAGAAATGTCTATGTGATAACGACATTCGACGTAGCAATTGGTATGACTGCTTACAAGTTTCACAATTTTAAACAAATGCTGTCGTATCTTTAGGCAGCGGAGTCAGGCTTTTGACAAGCAGTTCAGCGGCGCTTTCATCAATATAGATAGCTTTGCCTTGTGAATATGAATAACAGTTCATAATCAGACGGTTACTGCGATTGAGTGCCATGGTAATAGCCGCGTCATCTGAGAGTTCGGGGGTTTGTTCCTGAAATTCTGTTTTTAGCAACAATATCAGGGCGGCTTCCAGGTAGGATTCCAGGTCTTTTTCTTCGCAGGTTCTGCTCGTTATTGCCAGTACCAGGGCTTCTTTGTTCATTTCAGAGACAGGGCAGGATAACGCCTGTATGGCTTGTTCCATCATATTATCTGGAACGTGCCCGGCTTTTAACTCATTAGCCACCAGGTCTTTTGCATGGGTAAAATACTGTTCTAATTCACTGCATTTACTCAAATACTCACGTCTATCATGACTAAAAAGATCAGGGTTAGGGTATCTTAAATTGGCAGAGAAATTGGCCAGGTTATCAGCCTTGCCAAAGGTTAGTCCCTTAATGGTTTCCGGAAGAGGCCCTATATTAGAGCCTTTTGTCATTTGGTAGTCTAATAGTACCAGCGCATCATTGATGGGTTGCCTTATCGCTTCCGGATACCACTCATCGACAAGTTCCGCTACAAAAGTATGCCGTATATCTATCAATTTGAGTCCATAGGGTGATTCGGGCAATTCGTTACGGTCGGTCAGTGAAATTTCTGACATGCCCTGTTTCAGTGCTTGCAGGCGGGATTCACAGCTCCCACGTACTTCTCTTTTATTAATCAGGTCATCTTGAACTTTAAGAATATCTACAAGCTCTTTAATCCCGTCTCTTTGGTCAAGAGTGTCATGGGTGTGGGTCAGATTGCACTGGGCCAGTACCAGTGTGAGGAAATTATTTATGTTCTCAATATTGTTTTCAGCGTCCTGAAAAAGGTGAAAATTGTCAACCAGCACACTGAGCGTATCCCGTGTCTCGGGGTCTTGAGTTAACACAGCTTTTGCCTTGGCTAACCGATCTTCAAAAGACTTCTGAAGAATTGAGTTTTCATAAATTTCCTCGGTGTCAGTGACTTCATCCTGGTGGCAAACAGATAGTGATATTTTTGTTGAAGGTGGTAGAAGTGAAGGTGCAATCATTGATTATTATCCTGTAATACATATTGGATTGGTACGGTATATTTTCTATTTGCTGAACTTTACGTAGATTTCAATTATTCATTAATTGAGAAACCCAGAAATTCAGACCAGTCAAATATGCATTGGTTCCAATGATTCGTGTCAATGAATTGTAAGCAAACAGATGAAGCTGTTTTTCCTTAATTCAGCCCAAGGTTAGTATACTTGGCTAAACATTTATAGTTGATTTTTAAGAAAGACTGCTCAATCGCTGGCTGGCAGGGGTGGTCTTCTGGCAGGGTGGTAGAATCGAATGCACGCTCATGCAGAAATAGAACAGCAATTCCCGACAATCATCCGTCTTAAGTCGTATAACATTGTATTATCCAAGC
>NZ_JAHHPO010000104.1 GCF_024606365.1 Endozoicomonas sp. ONNA2 | reverse complement strand
TAGCGTGGCAGACAGGTGATGGGTTTTGAAGACGTCCTTAAATAAGCGCTTACGTCGCCACGCATTGCTGCTCGTCTGGCTTGCTCAGATCCCACACTTTTACGGTCTTGTCATCAGAGCCCGAAGCTAACCGACCATCGGCCAAAGGCGTAACCGAGTTTACCCAGTCAGTATGCCCATTCAGGGTCATAACGCAGGTTTCCCCGGCATTATTTCCAAGGAGAGCCAGGTATTGATTGCTTATCCATCGAAAATAAGCAAAACATGATAAACGGTCATTAATGTCATGGGATGGAACCGCAGGTATAATCCTGTTTTCATTTGTTGCTCTATACGCTGCAGCGGCAGGACCATAATAATGATCAGCCAGTTTTTTCAGTCGTTCTTTGGTGTTAAAAACTATAGATAGTCGTCTACTTGTAATAGACAGGCGACAAAAAGCACCAAAAGGAAGATAGTTGGCAATTTCAAACAGAAGCTCATTTGGCAATGCCAGTAAAGGCGACACCTGTTCCGGTTCAACAACCGAAATCCCCTCAACCATTTTTTTCCCTGCATGGATGCCCGATGGGTTTGTGTCAATGGGGTACAGAGAGGAAACGGTAGCGGTATTAGTATTCATAAAACCACAGACCGTTAAACAGCCTTGAAGTTCATTCCGGGAGGTAAAATAATGAAGGCATGGATAGTGAATATCATTTTTGGAAGAACACAAAAAAAAATTAGAGGGACCGCCTCCTCATATTTATTAGCACGGTGGAAATTTCGCGAGTTTCGTTAAAAAAGCCAGTTGAGCACATTACTGACCACGCACAGGATGAAACGGTTTCACTCGGGAGTGTTACTATTCCTTTGGCTTGTCGACTGAAACGCGGGGGATGGGGACAATTCGGTCGAAGCAGTATGGGAGGACTCACCTACAAGCTGCATGAGGTCTTGGTATTTTGCTTCATAGTCCTGCTGTTCTGCCCCTATGGAATCCGCATTTTTGGCTCTATAGCCCTTACGTTTTGACAATATGATATCCCTGTGTTCTGCATAGTAGACATTTTGCCTGGCCTGAATAGCGGCCTTGTTTTTCATTCTATATTTGCGTTGACTAGCCAGTATGGCGTTCCTGTTTATTTTATAGTGGTCCTGTCTTTTAGCCTTTATTGCTTCCTTGTTTTTTGATCTATACTCACCCACTCTAAATTTAATAGTGGTCTTGTTGTTTATATAGTAGTTCTTTTGTCTAACCAGTATGGCTTCCCTGTTTTTTATATAGTATTTATGTTTTTTAGCCTGCATGGTTTCCTTGTCATTGTTATAGCACTTTGGTTTCTGTCCTTCATCGAACGGCCAGTGAGTCAGCTTGTGTGTGATGGGCAAATACTCACCAATACCGGACGACTGATGAGCAATAAAATCAATAGTATCATTGCCGACTTGCCGTTGAGTGTCTCTATTCAACGGATTATTGATGATAGCCACTGGAAGCGATGATGACTGAGCAAGATCAACAGATGATTCTCTGCAGTATGATCCCTGAAGGTGAGGATGTGTATTCAGGTCCATAAAAATTAACTCATCTGATTCTGTATCTTTTTTGTCTAAATACCGATCCAACTCTTCAGGTTGAATGCCATCAAAATCATAAAATAAAATAAAATTGGTTTCCGGATTAGAAGGTGCAATAGTAAATTGATCAACAGGGTAAAAGCTATTTTGGCCTTGATCAAATTGACGGGCATAACACAGAGAAGGAGAGTTCAGCGCCCGTACGAAACGAGACATACCTGGCCATGGACTGAAAGCACCAGTTGATTCTTCAAACGAATTGTCCAAATTTTTTGGAAAACGGAAGGCCCCGGGAACGGAAATTGGGCCTGTGTTAAAAGTCCTGTTCATTGAATTACTGAATGGTCGAATTATTGAGTTACAACTTCAGACTACTCCTGCAAAAATAAGTTCCTCACTTTCACAACTTAAATAGCTGGCCATATGGAATCGAATATTTCTGGCTATTTGGGCTGGCACTATGAGAGACACAACGAAAGGAACGTTACAGCACTGACCGGCACTTCCGCGATGAACGTTACACCTTGCATGGCAGCAGCCGAACCACCTAATGCGCCACAGCGAAGCAAGAGCGCCAACCTTAACGCCAAACAGGCCATCATCGTAAAACACATTCCGATGGTCAGGCACTATATTTTCCAGGAAAGTCTCCAAAAAAGTCTTCAATAACTTTCTGGCACTCTTTGCGGCCATGCTCGATAGCCAATTCGAGAGCCGTCCGGCCTGACTTATCCTTCTCTTTGGCCAGAGAGGGAACCATGGTTAGCAATGTGTGGATGGCCTCTGTTTTGCCGTGAAGAGCCGCCGTGTGAAGAGCCGTTTCGCCAAATCTATCTTTTTCTTTGGCCATGGAGGGGGCATTGGTCAGCAATGTCTGAATGGCTTCTGTTTTGCCTTGACGAGCAGCTGTGTGCAGAGCCGTTCGGCCACCGTTATCCTTCTCTTTGGCCAGGAAGGGGGCATTGGCCAGCAATGTCTGGATGGCCTTTGTGTGGCCTTGACCAGCAGCCAGATGGACAGCCGTCCTGCCAAATACATCCACCTCTTTGGCCAGGGAGGGTTCAATTTGTAGCAATGCGTTGACAATGTCTGTGTGACCTTCACGAGCAGCGCAGCGCAAAGCTGTTTCGCCATTGTTATTGGTGGCATTCAAATTTGCCCCATTTTCAATCAGCGGTCTCAGGCATCCGGTATGGCCGTTACAAGCAGCCAGATGCAGGGCTGTTTCGCCATTGTTATCGATGGCATTCAAATTTGCCCCATTTTCAATCAGCGGTCTCAGGCATCCGGCATGGCCGTTATCAGCAGCCAGATGCAGGGCGTTATCAAGGGCAAGCTGGCCAGGTTCGGTGCTGATCAGATATCCAAGGAGTGCAACATCGCCCTCCCGGATAGCGCTGCGCAGTACGTTATTGATATCCGCCCCAGCCCTGATCAGCATTTGAAAGACCTCGGTGCAGCGCTTCCGGGCAGCAATGTGCAGGGGGGTCTCACCATTGTACTCGACGGCATTGACATCGGCATGGGAATCAATCAAGAACCGGACCAAATCAGTATGCTCGTTCTTTATGGCGACAGCTAACAGGTGTTCAGGATGACCAGCAAGCACCGAATGGTAAGCCAGATTGACCAAAGTCTCGTCCTGGCGCAGAAGCATTCTCAGTTTGGCCGTATCCCCAGTAAGGCAGGCATTAAATATCAGGGTTAGACAATAATGGGATTCGTCAACAAGTGGTCTCATACCGTCTATACGAATCAATGGCAGTGCCGGTTGCCTGCATGCACATTGGCGTTGGTCAAGAG
>NZ_JAHHPO010001165.1 GCF_024606365.1 Endozoicomonas sp. ONNA2 | reverse complement strand
AGATGGCAACCATTCTTGTCAATTAACAACTGCCAATTAACGACTGCCAATTTACGACAGCTATTTTACGACAGAGAACGTCTTTTGACAGGAAAGGCAATATGAACACCCTGAGGGCATCGACCACAACCGCTTTGGTTATGGCTGCTTTCATCAGCAGTATCAGTGCTAACGAGGCGACCACCAGGCCCTGGCAGGACGTGGTTGCGAAATCGAAGGGACAGACGGTTTATTTCAATGCCTGGGGGGGGGAGTGAACAGATCAATGATTACATTGACTGGGCTGCCGGGCAGGTTGACAAACGCTACGGTATTACCCTGAAACACGTCAAAGTGAGTGATATAGCCACTGTCGTAAGTCGTGTACTTGCGGAAAAAGCAGCCGGGCGAAGCAGTAATGGTACCGTTGATCTGGTATGGATTAATGGCGAAAACTTCCGCTCCATGAAGCAAAACGGGCTGTTGTTTGGCCCTTTTGTACAACACTTGCCCTCGTTCAAGGGCGTGGACCCCCAAGAAAATCCATCCACTGTGCTGGACTTTGGTGAGCCTGTTGATGGCCTTGAAGCACCCTGGGGCATGGCGCAACTGGTGTTTATGTATGACACCGAGACGTTTTCCCGAAAAGAAACTACCCCGCCAGCCAATGCCAGAGAACTTCTTGAGTTTGCCAGAAAGCATAAAGGGCGTGTGACTTACCCCTTGCCGCCGGATTTTGTCGGTACGACGTTTCTTAAACAGTTGTTGAGTGAGTTGACACCAGAACCGGGTGTGCTGTTAAAGCCCGTTTCTGCAGCGGATTTCGATGCAGTCACCTCCCCTTTATGGCGCTATCTTGATGAGCTTCACCCTCTATTGTGGCGAGAGGGCGAGACGTTCCCGGCCAATAATCTGGCACTGACGCCAATGCTGGACGACGGTGAAATTTTACTTTCAATGACCTTTAATCCGTCTTATGCCAGCTCCGCTATTGCCAGTGGCGAGTTGTCAGAAACGGTGAGAACCTATGTTCATGAAGCGGGTACACTGGGCAATACCCATTTTCTGGCGATTCCTTTTAATAGTGATGCAACAGAAGCCGCACAAGTCGTCATTAATTTTCTGTTGTCACCCGAGGCTCAGGCACACAAAGCTAATAAGGATGTCTGGGGAGACCCCACAGTGCTCAGCATGAACCAGTTAAATGGCACTGACCGTCAGCGTTTTTCGAGTTTATCCCCGGCAACCCTGTCGCCGAAAACGTCAGGCAAAGTGCTTCCGGAACCTCACAGTTCCTGGGTTGCTGAACTTGAAGATGCCTGGCAAGCAAGATATCGCCAGTGAGCATATTGCAGGTATCTGTCAGGGCCGTTTCATTGTTACTGGCTTTGGGGATAGTGGCACTGTTTTTATTTCCGGTACTGGCCGGGGTTGGCAGTGTTATGCTGCCGGCCTTTGGCTATATGCCAGTGCTGGGGTTTGAGACATTGAGCCTGGCTTGCTGGCAAAAGCTGCTGGAAACACCAGCGCTGATCGAGATGCTTGTGCTCAGTCTCTGGACCTCCGTTTCCTCCACCGTACTTTCCCTGTTGCTTGCTTTTGGTGTCATCTGTTGCACTTGGGGAACGCCCCTTTGGCATAAAGTTCTGCGGTGGTTGGCACCATTGATGGCTATGCCCCATGTGGCGCTGGCTTTTGGGGTTATGTTTGTGTTGATGCCCAGTGGTTTGCTGGCCCGGCTTATCGCTGTTTTTGCCGGGTGGCGTTTGCCCCCTGACTGGCAGACGATCCAGGACCAATACGGCATCAGCCTGATACTGATTCTGATGATTAAAGAAACCCCTTTTTTGGTGTTTATGATGGCTGCCTCTGTCGTGCAGTTGCCTGTTGCTGATACGCTGAAATTGGGAGCCAGCCTGGGATATCAGCCAGGTGTTATCTGGCTTAAGCTGATCTGGCCGCGCCTTTACCCGATGATTCGCCTGCCAGTGTATACCGTATTGGCCTTCTCAATCTCTGTGGTCGATGTGGCACTGGTTATCGGGCCTGCTAACCCGCCGGCATTTGCCGTGCAGATTTTTCAGTGGATAAATGATCCGGACTTGACCAAGAGCCTGCTTGCCGCATCGGGCAGTGTGCTTTTATTGCTGCTAATGGCCGCAGTTATTGGTTTTTTTCACCTGACGCAGTGGTTGATGAACAAACGGCTCAGACACTGGTTGACCAATGGACACCGCGGTTGGTTCAGTACTTTGTGGCTGTCGTGCAGTACGAAGGCGTGGCAGGGTTTGCTGCTGCTGTTTCTGTCAGGAGGTGTTGCGCTGCTTATCTGGTCTTTTGTCTGGCGCTGGCGATTCCCTTCCCTGTGGCCCGACTGGTCTTTACGCAGTTGGCAGCGTGCCGGTATCAGTGAGCCCATTGTGAACTCCCTGCTGATCGGCGTGACCGCCACGGTAGTGGCCAACATTATTTCGGTTATCTTGCTTGAGCTGAATGATCTGCAGCGACAAAACAGTCAATCAGCCGGACAGTGGCTGGCCCTGCTGATCAGGGGGGGCATGTATATTCCGTTGCTGTTGCCACAAATGACTTTTTTGTTTGGTGTTCAGCTGTTGTTACTGCAATGGGGGGCAGAGGGCCACTGGTTGACGGTGACCGGACTGCATTTGCTGTTCGTACTGCCCTACTGCTTTCTCAGTTTGTCCGGCCCCTGGCAGCATTATGACCAGCGCCATAGCCTTCAGGGACTGTTGTTATCCAGATCCTGGCTGAAGACCTTTGTGCAGGTGAAGCTGGGAATACTGTGGCGCCCGCTAATGGCCAGTCTGGCGTTGGGCTTTGCGGTCAGTATCGCCCAATATCTGCCAACCCTGTTTGCCAGTGCAGGTCGAGTGGCGACGGTGACAACCGAAGCCGTCAGTCTGGTTTCCGGAGGCAATCGACGTTTGATTGGCGTCTATGGGCTTGTGCAGATGCTTCTGCCTTTCTTTGTTTATGTCATGGCGTCGTTCCTCAGCTATTGGACAATCAAAAGCGGGCGTATCACCAGGAGACTGAACGCTTGAGTCTGATTCTTGATCAAATAGCCATCACCCTGAATGGCCAAAAGTTGTTGGATAAGATCTGCTGTTGCGTGGCAGGCGGTGCAGTGCTTTCGGTGCTGGGACCTAGCGGTTGCGGCAAAAGCAGTTTGTTAAATCTGATTTGCGGGACGCTGGCAAACAGCTTTGGTTACTCCGGACAAGTGATTTTAGACGGGGCAGTGCTGAATAACCTGCCTTCCTATAAACGACAGGTTGGCCTGCAGTTTCAGGACCATCTGTTGTTTCCCCATATGACGGTGGGTGAGAACCTGGCCTTTGCCTTACCTGAGCACTTTAAGAAATCCCTGCGCCGGGAAAGAGTCGAGCAGGCACTGGCTGACTGCGGGATGTCAGGCTTTTTCGAGCTGAATCCAGCCATGTTGTCTGGTGGACAAAAAGCCAGAATCAGCCTGATGCGAACGTTGTTATCCGAACCCAGAGCCCTGCTGCTGGATGAGCCTTTTTCCAAGTTGGATGCAACACTGAGAAGCAGCTTTCGGCACTTCGTCTTTCAACAGGTTCAACACCAGGGCATTCCCGCGCTCATGGTGACCCATGATGAACAGGATATTCCTGATCAAAGGCAAGTGATCAGACTCCAGGAGGCATCGCAACCCAAATAATACGACGAAGAATCAAAAATCTTCAGAGTAAAAATATCAGAGCATCCATGTTTTGCCGGGTCTGCCGGGAATTTCCCGAACCAGTCTGGGTACCAGGTAGCCCGGACAATTTGCCATGACCTCTTTTATCAGCTGACTAGCTTTGGCCTCAGGTACATCAAAATGCGCCGCGCCATGGACCGGGTCTAACAGGTGCAGGTAGTAAGGGAGTACGCCAGCTTTGAACAGCGCCTGGCCAAGCTGAATAAGGGCGGAAGCGCTATCGTTAACTCCCTTGAGTAACACGGCCTGGTTCAGTAGTGTCACGCCAGCCTGTTTGAGCCGGAACATGGCCCGGCCAACACGGTCATCGATCTCGTTGGCGTGGTTGGCATGGATAACCATCACAGGTTGCAGGCGGTGTCCGCTAAACCAATTGATCAGTTCATCGGTTACCCGGTCAGGAATCACAACGGGTAAACGGGTATGAATGCGCAGTGTGGCAACATGATCAATTGCATTGAGTTCGGCAGCAATTTTCGCCAGCCGGCGGTCACTGTTGGCTAATGGGTCGCCACCACTGAGAATCACCTCCTTTATGCTGGTATCGGCGCGAATATATTCAATGGCACGGCGCCAACTGTCCCGGTCCAGGCGGTTATCCTGATACGGGAAATGGCGGCGAAAGCAGAAGCGGCAGTTCACTGCGCAGGCTCCAGCGACGATCAGCAGCAGCCTGCCATGGTATTTATGGATAACCCCATCGGTTGGGTTGTGGGACTGCTCCGCCAGCGGGTCCGGGCCATAACCTTCAATGTGTTGACACTCCTCGCCCATAGGCAGCACCTGTCGCAACAAAGGGTCGTCGGGATTTCCTGGCACCATTCGGTTGATGTAGGCATGGGGTACTCTCAGCGGGAATTCCTGACAGGCGGTTAATGCCGGTGATAATAACCCCGTACTCAGCTTCAGCATGGCCAGCAACTG
>NZ_JAHHPO010001164.1 GCF_024606365.1 Endozoicomonas sp. ONNA2 | reverse complement strand
ATTAAATTGGTAAAATTCTTCCGGTGCAATCAAAACCTTACGGATTCAGGTAAAAGTAATGATATGGCTGCTTTGGAAATGATTGAAAATACTCTGAATCAGAGGCAAGAAGACCAGAAACATAGTGATTTCACCAATGTATTGGAATATATTCAGCTCGAAAAAAACATCAGATCGGACCGCTGGTACCAGTAACCCTGTCAGTGCAAAGACTCAGAGTGAACACTCAGGCCAGTATCCCATTCAGTCACTGGCCTTTTTTAGGCTTTAAACAACCGGTATCGGACTGACCACATCGGCGTTCTGTGCCCGATGCCGCAGGAAATGATCCATCAGGGTAATGGCCATCATCGCTTCAGCAATGGGTACGGCGCGAATACCTACGCAGGGATCATGGCGCCCTTTGGTGACGACCTCCACCGGCTCGCCCTGGCTATTTATCGACTGTCCCGGTGCGGTAATACTGGATGTTGGCTTCAGGGCAATATGAGCAATCAGGTCCTGCCCGGTGCTGATGCCACCGAGGGTGCCACCCGCATGGTTTGAGAGGAAGCCATCCGGGGTGATCTCATCCCGGTGCTCTGTGCCTTTCTGACGGACACTGGCAAATCCATCGCCTATTTCAACGCCTTTTACCGCATTAATACTCATCAGTGAATGGGCCAGTTCTGCATCAAGTCGGTCAAAAACCGGTTCACCAAGCCCCGGTGGCACACCGGTTGCCATGACGGAAATACGGGCGCCTACTGAGTTACCCTCTGCCCGCAGGCTGTTAATCAACGCTTCCATTTCCGGGACTTTGTCCGCGTCGGGCGAGAAGAACGGGTTGTTTCTCACTTCATCCCAGTCCAGCTTTTCGACCCGGATATCACCGATCCGGGACAACCAGCCGCGCACCTCAATACCCTTAGACTGCAGGTACTTGCGGGCTATAGCGCCGGCCGCCACGCGCATGGCCGTCTCCCTGGCGGAAGAACGGCCACCGCCGCGATAATCCCTAATACCGTATTTGTGGATGTAGGTGTAATCTGCATGACCGGGTCTGAACAGATCCTTGATATTGGCGTAATCCCGGGAGCGCTGATCCTGATTTTCAATGAACAGGCCGATGGGAGTCCCCGTGGTCACCCCTTCAAAAACGCCAGAAAGAATCCTGACCTGATCCGGCTCACGACGCTGGGTGGTGAATTTGGAGGTACCGGGTTTACGGCGGTCCAGGTCAACCTGAAGATCCGCTTCGGTTAATGGCAACCCCGGGGGACAACCGTCAACAATACAGCCCAGTGCCACACCGTGGGACTCCCCAAAGGTCGTGACCCTGAACAATTGTCCTATACTATTTCCTGCCATACTCAAGTGATCTCATTGTTATTTTCAGACAATTACAAAAATGGTTAAAAACTATTTACAGGGATTTCAGGCGATTCTTGAACAAAGACTGATATTTTCTGCAATCTTCAGCGGACAGAACCAGAACGCCATGACCGCCTTTTTCAAAATCAGGCCAGACAAACGGTACTTCCGGATATTCTTCCTGTAAAGCCCAGTGACTGTTACCCACTTCCAACACCAGTAGCCCCTGTTCATCCAGATAATCAGCAGCCTGGGCCAGAATGGCACGGGCAAAATCCAGCCCGTCATCGCCGGCGGCCAGGCCCAGCTCTGGTTCGTGGGTAAACTCTTCGGGCATATCGGACAGATCCTCAACATCCACATAGGGTGGATTACTCAAAATCAATTGATACCTGGGTCGCTCTGGCAAGGCATCCAGGAAGTCAAACAGATCCGACTTAATGGCCTGCACCCTGCCCCAGAGTTCGTGGCGATCAATATTGATATTGGCCACTTCCAGGGCGTCTTCAGAAATATCCAGCAGATCCACCTGGGATTCAGGAAAAGCATGGGCTGTTGCAATGCCAATACAGCCGGAACCGGAACACAGGTCAAGCACGCGACTGACTTCTACATCCCCCAGCCAGGGCTGGAACTGCTGGAGAATCAGTTCAGCAATGGGAGAACGGGGCACCAGAACCCGTTCATCCACATAAAATGGCATATCACAGAACCACGCCTGATTGACCAGATAGGCCAGGGGTTTACGACTGACCGCCCGCTCCTCAATCAGATTGGCCAGTTTTTCACGTTCCCGGAGGGTTAAACGACTGTCAAGATAGTGGTCGGGAAGATCCCAGGGCAGCTGCAATACCTGGAAAACCAGATGCAGGGACTCATCCAGCGCATTATCACTGCCATGACCAAAGAACAGACCCGCCTCACTAAAGCGGGTGGCTCCCCAGCGTACAAAGTCTCGTATAGACACCAGCCCTTCGCAGGACTCATTGGAACCTGTCACATTTGCTCCTTCGGATTCGAAATGCCCGGGATTTTCCCACTGAGCCGAACCCTTACTGCCTTATGGGCGGCTTAAAATAGCATATTCCATGCTCATGGGTAACGGCTGTTTAACCGTTAGCAGACAACCTGCGGTGACCATCAATCGGAGCGATACTACTCAATCATTTTCGGCTTATCATCATTCCAGCGGTTAAATCGTACTTTAACTGTGGACCCTGGCAGCAATTTGCTGCAGTACCTGGATTGAGTAAGAAAATCGAGGCAACCTCTGAACTATATAAAGAAATAATAATCAAAGAAATTTTCTGGAAATAACTTCCCTATTTTCATTGCCTGACACCGTTCGGACTGAAGCTTGTCGAAGTTCGGTGGCACGACCCTTCGACAAGCTCAGGGTGAACGGAAAT
>NZ_JAHHPO010001163.1 GCF_024606365.1 Endozoicomonas sp. ONNA2 | reverse complement strand
GTTTAAATTAGCCTTGATTGGAACGATCGTAAGGCCGATTCTATCGCCCTGGCTCGGTACCCAGAAGATAAAATGGAACTTTACCAAGTTCCTGGTCGGCCGCAAGGGCGATATTATCGACCGTTATGCACCCACCACCAAACCGGAAGATATCGAAGAAGATATCTGCAAGGCATTAAGAGAGCGCTGAGGGGGCCGACAAACCAAGAGTCTCAACCACCAGAAACGCTTACACTGTGGATATTAACAAAGCACTCTCCATGCTGGCTGATCGTAATGGTTCAGAACTGTTTTTGACAGTCGGCTATCCCCCCTGTTTGAAGATAAATGATCAATTGGTACCCATAGCCAAGGCCTCCCTTACCAGTGAGCAGGCCCACCATATTTTTGCAAACATGATGGGCGAAGAGCGGTTTAAAGAATTCTGTGAGGTTCGTGAAAGTAACTACGCTGTCCAGAATCCGGATTCAGGTCGTTTTCGTGTCAGTGCATTCTTCCAACGGGGTGAACCCGGAATGGTGATCAGGCGCATTCACCATCATATTCCGTCTCCCCAAGAGCTTGGTCTACCGGATATTTTTTGCGACCTGATTCTTCAGGAGAGAGGTTTAATACTGATTACCGGGCCAGCAGGTGCCGGTAAGACGACCGCTATGGCATCACTGGTGAACTATCGCAACACCAGGGGTAAAGGGCACATCATCACCATTGAAGACCCTATAGAATTTATTCACAGCCATAGTCAGTGTATTGTCACCCAGCGAGAAGTGGGGCTGGATACCCAATCTTATCAAGAAGGGCTGTCGAACGCTCTGCGCCAGGCACCCGATCTGGTGGTTATTGGCGAGATCCGCACCCCCGAGGTGATGAGGCATACCATAGAGTTTGTGCAAACAGGACACCTTTGTATCGCGACCCTGCATGCCAATACGGCCTACCAGGCGCTGGAACGAATTGTTCATTTTTTCCCGCAAGAGCAACATGAAGAGGTTCTTCTCGATTTATCGCTCAGCTTGCAGGGAGTCATGGGGCAACAGCTACTCAGCTCTGAAGATGGCACGGCAGCCTATCCATCCCATGAAATCCTGTTAAATACCCCAGCGCTGGCGGATCTCATTAAAAAGGGCAAAGTGGATGAAATCCATGACCTGATGGAACGCTCCAAAGACTCGGGCATGCAAACCAGTGATCAGTCCATATTCAAACTGTTTGAAGCGGGAAAAATCACTGCCCAGCAAGCTATCCAGCATGCTGAGTCCTCCAATAACATGCGTCTGTTAATAAAGATGTATGGTCATCAGGGAGGGAAAGAGGATCCTCTGTCACACTTAACCATTTCCACGGATTAAGTTAATGCTGTTATCCACTCCCTCACGAATGATTTTCTCAGTACCTTTGACCTTCTGCAGGGGACTAAAGATCAATGGCACTGACCTTAAGAGTAAAAGCCTTGCCATACGTAGGCTTTAAGGCTCCCAACGATTGGAACCACAAAGCACACAAAGAGCACTAAGAAAAGCTTTTCTTTTCCTTTGT
>NZ_JAHHPO010000007.1 GCF_024606365.1 Endozoicomonas sp. ONNA2 | reverse complement strand
GCATTTTCCCGGACTAAACAAAATGATGAAGTTATTCCGGGACAATTCCTAAACAAGTCGGCACCAGGCCAACTTGTTTACTCACGAGTGGCTGTTATCCCTGATAACGTTCGAATACCAGGCAGGCGTTAGTGCCACCAAAGCCAAAGCTGTTGGACATAATCCGGTTCAGGGTCTGTTCCCGGGCCTCACCGATGAGGATGGGCAGATTTTCCGCCGCTTCGTCCAGGTTCTGCACATTGGCAGAAGCGGTGATGAAGTTGTGCTTCATCATCAGCAGACAGTATATGGCTTCCTGAACGCCTGCAGCACCCAGGGAGTGTCCGGACAGGGATTTGGTGGAGCTGATGACTGGCATCTGGTCGCCAAACACCTCAACAAGGGCTTTCAACTCGGCCACATCACCCACCGGTGTGCTGGTTCCATGGGTGTTGATGTAGTCAATAGGCCCATTAATGGTTTCCATGGCCATGCGCATGCAGCGTGCAGCGCCTTCACCGGAAGGGGCCACCATGTCATAGCCGTCGGAAGTGGCACCATAACCGGTAATTTCAGCATAAATCCTGGCACCGCGGGCTTTCGCGTGCTCCAGCTCTTCCACCACAATCATGCCCCCACCACCGGCGATGACAAAACCGTCCCGGTCAGCATCATAGGCACGGGAAGCCTGTTGAGGTGTGTCATTGAATTTGGTGCTCAGTGCACCCATGGCATCAAACAGGCCGGTTTGTGTCCAGTGCTCCTCTTCGCCACCACCGGCAAAGACGATGTCCTGCTTGCCCAGCTGGATCTGTTCAATGGCATTGCCAATACAGTGCGCGCTGGTGGCACAGGCCGAGGTGATGGAGTAGTTAACGCCCTTGATTTTAAACGGGGTGGCAAGGCAGGCCGATACGGTACTCCCCATGGTGCGGGTAACGCGGTAGGGGCCGACGCGCTTGACGCCTTTTTCCCGCATGATGTCCGCAGAGTCGACAATGTTTTCCGATGAGGCTCCGCCAGAAGCGGCAATCAGTCCGGTACGGGGGTTGGAAACCTGATCTTCGTTCAGGTCGGCATCTTCAATGGCCTGCTTCATGGCAATGTAGGCATAGGCAGCGGCGTTACCCATGAAGCGCAGGGTTTTACGGTCAATAAACTGTTCGAAATCGATGTCTACTGTGCCGGATACCTGGCTGCGGAAACCGTGCGCCTTATAGCTTTCGTTGAAGCGAATACCGGAGCGCCCAAGTTTAAGGCTCCCGGCTACCTCATCCCGGGTGATACCCAGGCAGGATGTGATGCCAATCCCTGTAACTACAACACGTTTCATTGATGTCAACCTGAATAGCCTGTTTAAGTCAGAAAAAACCGTCAGAAAAAACCTCAGATCCTGCCATCCCTCTCGTTCAACGGACAAGAGGGCGCAGGGAAATCAGAAAGCGTCAGTGTTCTGGAAAAGGCCTACCCGAAGACCTTCCGCTGTGTAAATTTCCCGACCATCAACACTGACTGATCCATCAGCGATACCCAGGACCAGTTTGCGTGCAATGATACGTTTAATATCAATACGGTATGTTACTTTTTTGTTAGTGGGCAGAATCTGCCCGGTAAATTTTACATCGCCACTGCCAAGGGCACGCCCGCGACCGGGGTTGCCCATCCAGCCCAGGTAGAAGCCAACCAGCTGCCACATGGCGTCAAGCCCGAGGCACCCTGGCATAACCGGGTCTCCCGGGAAGTGGCAGGAGAAGAACCAGAGGTCCGGGTGGATATCCAGTTCTGCGATGATCTCACCTTTGCCATAGGCACCGCCCTCTTCAGAAATGCGCACGATGCGGTCAAGCATCAGCATATTCGGGGCTGGCAGCTGGGCATTACCGGCTCCAAAAAGCTCGCCCTGTGAACAACGTAGCAAATCTTCTTTGCTGAAGGCTTTTTGTCGGCTAACGGCTTTTTGTTCGCTAACGGCTTTTTGTCTGAGACCAGATTCAAATGGTTGCTTCATTAGTTTGTTGGTTCCTGGAAGGTCCAGCACCTGCATGGCATCAGGCCAGTAATGACACCCGGTATCCGATATTCTGATCGGGACTTCCCTGCTGATACGGCATTCACATCCGGGGCCAATGACCCCGTGTAATCCTGATAGTCCTGCAAAATGCATTACTATCGTACCGGAGATGAACTATACCATTGCTTTTTGTCTGTCATAGTGTTGTTGGGCGATTTGTAACAAAAAGACAACACGGAGTCGCTGAAGACAGGGGTCAATAATAAGTTTCATAGCATTTTATTACCAGATATTCCGAAAGTGTGCGTGTAGGCGCCAAAGGGTCTGCTAATGTATGTACAATTGTGCAATATTGAGGCGTTTGCCTTGAGTTGAAAAAACCAGTTTTCCGGAGGTTTCTTCTGTGCAATCCTGCAAGTGTGATTAAATGAAGTTTTCACCACTGACCCTGGCCCGGATATTTCATAAACGTGCTTCCGCTCTCACTCGTCCATTGCCGCTCTGAGGGAGTTTGTTCAGTTGACCGTACTCCCCGGTACGGCACTTCTTCACAAAATCCCCAAGAGCAACAGAGTCCCGCGCCAGATTCGTGGCAGTTTATAAAATATCCGGGCCAAGCGATTTTGATACATTTTTGCGTGTAAACCGGGATTAATTATATGACAGACAGGCCACAGGGTACCGTAGAAAAGGGCGGCACTGATGTTTACGCAATCGCTGTTCTTGGCGGCGGCAGTTTTGGCACGGCCCTGGCTGATATTTCCGCCACTAATGGCCATAGGGTCAAGCTCTGGATGAGAGATGCAGGGCAGGTCAGGAGTATTAATAATGACCATGTGAATACCAGGTATCTTCCCGATTTCAGGATTCATCGCGCCGTCAGCGCAAGCATTGATCTGTCGGCGGTAGTCAGTGATGCTGATATCGTTTTTATTGCTATTCCCAGCAAATCTTTCCGGGAGGTGGTCAAAAAAACCAATGGACTGCTCGGTGGCAAGATCGTGATCAGTACAACGAAAGGTATTGAGCCCGTGACCTTTGATCTGATGAGTCAGATTCTGGTGGAAGAGCTTGAACATCCCCGTATCGGTGTTCTGAGCGGCCCTAACCTCGCGGCGGAGATCGTTGCCAGGGCTCTGACAGCCACGGTAATTGCCAGTGATGATGAAGACCTTTGCCAGACTGTACAGTCTGTCCTGCACTGTGATTACTTCAGGGTTTATTCCAACACGGATGTTTATGGTGTGGAGTTGGCCGGTGCCTTGAAGAATATTTATGCCATAGTCTGTGGCATGGGGGCGGCGCTGGGCATGGGGGAGAATACCCAAAGCATGCTGATTACCCGAAGCCTGGCCGAAATGAGTCGTTTTGCGGTAAGGCTCGGCGCTAATCCAATGACATTTCTGGGCCTGGCCGGGGTAGGGGATCTGGTTGCTACTTGCACTTCTGACCTGAGTCGAAACTTTCGGGTTGGTTATGCCCTGGGGCAAGGCTGTTCCCTTGATGAAGCTGAGGCGAGACTGGGACAAGTCGCGGAAGGGGTAAACACCCTGAAGCAGGTAAAGCAAAAGGCCGACCAGCTGGGGGTCTATATGCCTCTTGTGGAAGGTTTGTACAGTATTATTTTTGAGGGCCATGCCATTGGGGCGTTGGTCAAGGGCATGATGCTCCGGGAACAGAAAACAGATGTGGAGTTCATGTCCAGATAATACCCGGGCATTCAGTCAAGCAAATATGGAGGTCATCGTAATGGATGAGCAAATGGTTAATAATCTTAAATCAGAGTCCCGCTGGTTGAGGCTGTTCTTTATGGGTGGGTTCTCCATTGTGGCTTATCTTGTTGCTTTTCTGGTGATGCTGATGGCTGTTGTTCAGGCTGTTCACGGGTTTATCGTAGGAAAACCCAATGAGCGTCTGTTGCAATTCAGTGCCGGTGTGAATCAGTACATTTACCAGATTGCCGGATTTCTGACCTACAACTCCGACATTAAACCCTATCCTTTCTCAGACTGGCCCGTACCAGCGAGAGACAAGGCTTCTGACCATACTGAGAAAGAACTGAACGGATCGGGTGATGAGTAAATTATGAAACTTATTATTATGCGCCATGGTCAGGCATCATGGCCTGCTTCTTCGGATAAGGCTTTTTCGGATAAAGAAAGGAGTCTTACCGGTCAGGGTATCCGTGAGGTCAGTGATACTGTTGCTTTATTGGCTGGCCAGCGGGTAAATTATATTTTTTCGAGCCCTTATCTTCGGGCTCAGCAAACGGCTCGCATCGCGGCAGAGCGGTTTGGGCTCAGGGTAGCAACGCTGGACGAGCTGGAGCCTGCTGGTAATCCGGCAAAAGTACTTGATGCTCTTGCGGATTCCGGTGTAGTGCTGTTGGTGAGTCATATGCCCCTGGTCGGCTATCTTGCCGGATTACTGTGCGACGGAACTCCCGGGGCCGGGCCTTCCTTTCAAACAGGCATGGCGCTGGTTCTGGAGATGGATATGCTTGCCCCCGGAACGGGAAGGGTCATTGAACGTATCATACCTTAAGCCGATCTTTTAGTTGTTATAAAAATTTATTTTTTCCATATTTTCAGGGTATAAATCTGCTTTTATAAATATTTTATGGTTGATGAATTCAAATTCATGTTTGCTCCTTTGATTTTTTAATGAACTTATTACTTGTCATCTAATCTAACTTTTGCTCAGACCCATGTTGTTGGCACTTTAAACAGGGAAAGGGTGTAGGGATAGTTAGGGAGTAAGTACGGTGGCGACAAGTTTTATAAGCTTCAGGGGCATTATTATCTGCGCAATAGCAGCATTATTCTGTTCTTATCAATTTATGCTTCAGGGGGCACCATCGGTAATGGTTCCCCAGTTGATGTCGGCTTTCGATCTTGATGTGGCTGATATTGGCGGGTTAACCAGCAGTTTTCTCTGTTTTTATCTGCTTTTTCAGGTTCCGGGTGGTTATCTGGCGGATCGCTGCAATGCCCGGCTATTACTGGTGATTTGCTGTGTCTTGATGGCTGCAGGCTGTTACTGGTTCAGTATTTCTGAAACCCTGTTGTCCGCCAGCGCATCCCGGGCGTTTATGGGTGTGATGACGTCGCCTGTGATTGTGGTGTGCATGAATCTGGCCAGTCGCTGGTTTCCGGAACGTTATTTTCCAACCCTGGCAGGTGCCATTGAATCGTTTGGTTTGGCCGGTGGCGGGCTTGGCCCACTGATACTTCCGAATCTCATGGAAGCATACGGGTGGCAGGGTGCAATGCAGGCCGCAGCCATTTTTGGTGTGGTACTTGCCGTCCTGATTGCCCTCTTTGTTAAAAGCTCGCCGCCCGTCTCTGTCAGTGATGCCAAATTACATGAGGTGACCTGTGGCGGTGATGCTGATATTAACCGGAGCGAAAAGGTGCCATTTGATCTGGCGTCTTTAATTCTTTGCTGTCTGTATGGCTTTGGCCTGTTTGCGGTAATCACCAGTTTTGCCGGTTTATGGGGAATTCCTTTTTTCTATCAGCGTTTTCCCCAAGAGCAGGAAGCGGTTGCTGATATGGTCGCGTTGATGTTTGTCGGTGCTGCCATTGGGGCTCCCCTGCTGGGCTGGTTGGCCTCTTTGGCAGGCTCTATGCGCAAGGTAATGGTGGTTTGCGCTATCGCTTCTCCTGTCTTGTTCAGTCTGCTGATCTTCTGCCCATGTTCTATGTCAGTCATGGCTGTGATCTGTTTTATGGCAGGAATCAGCAGTGTTGGCTATATGCTGGCATTCTCTGTGGTGAAAAGCATCAGTCCACCGCAACGGATTGGCGTCATGCTGGCTATCACCAATGGTTCGATGCTGCTGGCAGGTCCGGTCCTGCAGTTGATGATCGGGTTTATCCTGGAAGGTATCGGGGACGATGGCCTGGGTTCCTTGACCATTCATGACTACCAGCTGGCCTTTATACCTTTACTGCTGTGTCAGTTAATGGCTTTGGTTGTGGCGGTGTACCTGAAAAAACAGTGATAAGCAGTTAACCAAATGAAATCGTAAGTAGCTGGTCATATGGAATCCTATATTTCTGGCCAACTACTTATTGCTACCAATTGCTGGTGGCTGGCGCTATTCTTGCTGATTTTTATTCGATACTTTCGATTAACCCTTGCAAGTACACAAGGGGCTTCACCATCAGGATGGATAATGCCGTTACTCAGATTTGAAAAGGTCAGCCTGGCTTATGGCGACCAACCCCTGCTGGACCATGCCGAGTTTCAGATTCGCAAAGGTGAGAGGGTCTGCTTACTGGGCCGCAATGGCGCAGGCAAGTCTACCTTAATGAAGCTGGTGTCCGGCGCTATTCTGCCTGACGATGGCACCCTGTGGCGCAAGCCTGGCCTGAAGATAGGGGTTCTGAACCAGGATCTTCCTGATCAGGATGACAAGAAAGTTTATGATGTGGTTGCCTCAGGCCTTGAGGCTGTCGGTGAACTGATCAGCCGTTACCATACCTTATCCATGAATATCAGCACTGACGCTGATATGAAAGCACTGGAGAAAGTCCAGCAGCAGCTGGAATCCGTGGATGGCTGGAGCCTCAGCCAGCAGGTGGATACGGTTATTCAGAAGCTGGGGCTTCCAGCTGAAAAACAGATGAAAGCGCTTTCCGGTGGCTGGCGACGACGGGTGGAACTGGCAAGGGCGCTGGTGGGCGAACCCGATCTGCTGTTACTGGATGAGCCTACTAACCATCTTGATATTATTGCCATTGACTGGCTTGAGAAACAGCTGAAAGATTTCTCCGGGGCCCTGCTTTTCATTACCCACGACCGTTCATTTCTACAGTCCCTGGCAACCCGGATTATTGAACTGGATCGGGGGCAGCTGACCAGTTGGAACTGTGATTACCGGACTTTTCTCGAACGTAAGGCCCATGCCCTTGAAGTAGAGGCTGAACAGAATGCCCTGTTTGACAAAAAGCTTGCCCGGGAAGAAGTCTGGATCCGTCAGGGGATTAAAGCACGCCGTACCCGCAACGAAGGACGGGTCCGTGACCTGAAAAAACTCAGGGAGGAACGTCGTCAGCGCCGTGAAGTGCAGGGCACTGCCAGCTTTGGACTGGAACAGGGTGAAGCCTCAGGCAAGCTGGTACTTGAAGCCGATAATGTTTCCCAGTCCTTTGATCAGCATACCGTTATCAAGGATTTCAATCTCCGGCTAATGTGTGGTGACAAGATTGGCCTGATTGGCGCCAATGGGGCAGGGAAGTCAACGTTATTAAGTATCCTCCTGGGTAATCTCCAGCCGGAATCCGGAACTGTGAAAATGGGGACCAGACTGGAGGTGGCTTACTTTGATCAGCTGCGCAATCAGCTGGACCTTGAAAAAACTGTGATTGATAACGTGGCTGAAGGGCGTGATAGTATCACCATCAATGGCTCAAGTCGGCACGTTATTGGCTACCTGGGTGATTTTTTGTTTCCTCCCGGTCGTTGTCGTGTGCCGGTCAAGGCCCTTTCCGGTGGGGAGAGAAACCGGCTATTACTTGCGCGTTTGTTCAGCAAACCTGCCAATCTGCTGGTAATGGACGAGCCCACCAATGATCTGGATGTTGAGACACTCGAACTTCTGGAATCCTTGCTGGTGGAGTTCACTGGTACCATTCTACTGGTCAGCCACGACCGGACATTTCTGGACAATGTGGTATCAAGTACCCTGGTGTTTGAACCAGGTGGTCATATCAGTGAGTTTGTTGGTGGGTTTGATGACTGGTTGCACCAGGGCGGTTCTATTTCCAGCCTGGTGGCAGAAGCCCCGGTGGTTAAAAAAGAGGAAAAAGCCAAAGCGCCACCTGGGACTGAAGTTGCCAGCAAGCCGGTGAAAAAGAAACTCAGTTACAAACTGCAGCGCGAGCTTGATGCTTTGCCAGAGGAGATTGAGGCGCTTGAAAAAGAGCTGGGTCAGCTGGAGGCCCAAACTGCTGAACCGGGTTTTTATCAGGGAGACCAGTCACAAGTCCAGACTGTTCTTGGCAGACTCACTGAGCTGAATGAGTTGATAGATCAGAAAATGGAACGGTGGGAAGAGTTGGATAATATCTGACACTTCCCGCCCTGGCGCACCCGAAGGGCATAAAGGCGAGGGTTCCTGATAGCTCAGGAACGTTTCTGTTTCACAGTTCGTTGCCCGAAGAATAGTGGGGCCGCCGTGGCCTGATTATCGCATAAAAGTTCCCATAGCGAGAATTTTCGGTAATGAAGCAACGGGGGCCCAGGAGGCTGTCCGAGAATAGACTGCCCTACGCGGCAATTGCTCCTGCGTTGATCCGGCTCCTGCATCCGTGCGGTGACAGTAAATTGGTCTTAAAATCCGCTTTTGTCCGGCAAATCGCCCCGCTATTTACCTCAAACCGAATTTTTATCCTCAATTTTCTGACATCCTCGCTACGGGGTCGCCTGGACGGGCGCTACTCTCGGACAGCCTTCTGCCTTCTGGAGTGTTCACGGATCACATGTCTCGATTGTTCAATCATCCTGTCACCCTCCCGGCGTAGGGTGACTGAGTAGACAAGGGGATTTGACTCATCATCTTTCTCCGGGTCTGTTTGCATATTAAAAGTGGCGATGGTTTCGTTATTGTCGTTATAGGACCATACTGCCGGCCATTGGGCATCTCCCTCGTTCTCTGGACAAAGGTATGAATTCAAACTTTGCAACCATCTGAAACCATGGTCAGGATTGGAGAAATCGTAGAACCTGATTTCAGTATCATTGATCCCAAAAAACTCGCCAGCAACGGCCAGGGTGCGCCCGTCCGGACTCGCCTCGGCCCCGAACCACATAAAGTCACAGGACCAGTGCTGATCACCCCGTTGCTGGTAGGTTTTTCCAGTGGAAAGGTTGACCAGGGTTGGTGAAAGGTATGAGTGGCCAGTTAAAACCCAGTCCTGATCCTGACACTGGAAAAACCAGTGTAATGGTGTCACTTCATTCCGAACTGTATTCACGAGAACTTCGTCGTCAGCGCACCTTGTTATTTTGATATGGCTGTAATTGCAATGTTTTACTGAGTTAAACAGGTAGTGACCTGTCTCCAGCAGATATTTTTGATCACAACCCGTTATCGTTTGCGTTAGGCAGGGTTGATATTCGTAGCTATGATCGTGAACAGTGTGCTCGATTTTCTCCCGCGTTTCCCGGTTTTTTTCGACCCATCGGGGGTCATTCCAGCAGGCATCGGTGTGCCTCAGGCTTTGGCACTGTTCATGATTTGGTTCATCTGGTTCATCGCTGGATTTTTTTGAACAGGCCTTGATTTCGCTGTCGGTGTAACAATAAATATCGTGATTATCACTGCCAACAGTGGCCACCGCCTTTGAGTCAGGCAGGTCCTGACCTGCCAGGGACAGTGTTGCAGTACCTGCCCCGGTGTCACGGTCTGCATCCGTTGCCTGTTCTTGATTGCCACCTGAATTGTGCAAGCCCTGTGATGTCGTGGGCAGGGGTAAAGAGGGTGCCGGGTTCAGTTGTTGTGGGCGGACAGAGACAATCTGTGATTTCTCCAGAATATTGTGGTTGCTGACACGGGTGACGCCGGGCATATCTTCAGCGGCATTCAGCCATCCGGTCTCTCCAGAGGCATTGCTATTGACCCGGTGTCTGCCAAATCCGACGGTGTCGGAATCAAGTGGCACTTCAGGAACCGGTTGAAGATTGTTATTAGAGTGCAAACTGGAGGCACTGGTACTCAGAGGGTCTGACATTATGTGTACTCCTGGTTTCCTTTGAATTCTTTATTCAAGGGGGCATCAACCTGCCTGGAGGGACAATGGTTGAGCAATTTAGCGTAGTCCAAGGATTGGGCGGACGTGATTTTTTTTCCTGCAGCCATTGCGGACACTCGTTGGGTGGTACGCAACAGGTTTATTTGCTTCCCTCCAGCACACCCCGGGTAGGCTTTTTTCAGGACCCGACCTGGGCGAAGAGACCCTTTCAGGGTTTTGCGACAACCCCGCCGTGGGCAGGGAAACGTCAATGCTGATCAACAGCCAGCTCAGGGGCTGGACCAGTTGAAGTGACTGGCGACATTGTCAAGCCCATCATGCTACCTCTTGCCTTGGAGCTCTGTGCACGTTGGCTTCATCCGATAAACGGTTCTCCCTTCATGTTCAGTAGGCACCACCGTAAGGCCCCGTTCATTCAGTATCCGTGCGCCTGTACACTCCGGTTGATGGAATATTCGCTCAAGCTCAGATTGCGAGGGCGTACCGATGGCCGGTCGAATACCGTTCTGCTGCAACCGGGCAATCTCTGACTGCATACTGTTGCGGGTGTCAGGCGATAGCCATGACGCTAATGCCAGTTCAAAGTTCAGCTCATCTGCCGCAACGACAATTTTTTCTGTCAGGGTCATGTTTTCAGGTAACTCAACCTGTCGCAGTTCCAGTTCATCGTGCAGTTTTCGGTAGGCTCCGGCCAGGCCGGTTTGCGGATCCCAGCAATCGGGCATGGGCGGGTTGTCCGAACGTTTGGGGTGATCGTTCAGGCAGGGCCTGATGCCCGCTTTTTCTGCCAGCGCCAACCGGACCAGGTCATCCAGATTTTCAAGCATGCACAGCTGTGGGTCCGAGGCCTGTTCAATAAGCAATCGTCGTTGATGGTTATCCACCGGCAAATGGTATTTCGTGGTGAACGGATTGGTATCTTCGTGGTGCCATCCCCCGGTGATGCAGGCCAGGTTCCTGAAGCTCAGCAGTGCTGCCTGGATCAGCAGGGTAAAATCGGGAGCATTAACCACACGAAGCAGTTCAATGGCTTCCGGGTTAAAGTAGCGGTCATCCCCGGGCCCGGCAGGACCGGGCGTTGGACGGATTGCGGGAAAATCAGCCCGGCAGGGTATGACCCGGACGATATCGACGATATCACCAAAGCGCAGCACCTGACGAAGCAGTAATTCGTCTGCCTGGCACTGTTGGTCACTGGTAAAGGGGGCCTTGAACGATTGCATCTTGTTACTGTTTTTGTTTTTCAGTGCCCTGGCCACTAAATCAACCAACTTGGCCGGGTACCGGTGCAAATCCTGCATATCACGCTGGAATAGTTCAGCGGCACGGCGCTCTTCTACATCTTTGTGCTCATCTTCGGCAACCGCATCGTGATATAGCTCGGCAATGGGCAGTAATTCCTGCAGCAGGGGCTGGCTTTTCAGTAATGCCTCGAATGGTGGATGAAATTGAGGCAATACCTCCGTAATAAACTCGGTTGCCAGCTGTGTGCGCAAGGCGTGATCCAGACCGTGAACTTTGCGGAAAGCGGTTTTTATGCCTGCGCCCCTTGCCAGTATGAATTTTGCTTTGTTGAGATGGGGGTTCTGGTAGTAATGTCGACCCGCCTTCCGGGTGATTGCAGGATAGTAATCAACATCCCGGAGGGGCGCAAAGTCCGGCGGGGCGGTCAGAAATTTATTCAGCCATTCGCTCTGGCCAGCTTCTTTGTCATGCAACCGGATAACACAGAAATCATGGACCCGGTAAAGTTTGTGACAAAAATTTATCTGATTACCACTGAAGCTACGTTTGCTTTTAGCAGGGCGGTTGCCAATTAATCA
>NZ_JAHHPO010001162.1 GCF_024606365.1 Endozoicomonas sp. ONNA2 | reverse complement strand
ATAGTACCAGCCCAAGTAGCCAGAAATATTCGATTCCATATGGCCAGCTACTTACGTCCAACTAGCTCTAATAGTAGACAGTCTTATGGAATTTGCCGCCCGTCGCTCGTCGCCGGTAAAAAAAGAGAATAGAATTTACTACATGAGCGGTGTCTTAACGTCGACTGCCCATTGTTTCCAACATCACAACCTTGATGGTATACACACGGTTTTCTGCCTGGTCAAAAACAAATAAGACAGGTTCGGGGTCACGCAAGTGGGATGTCAAGCTGTCTTTCACCGCCCCAATCAGGAAGATATCGGTGCATAAACCAAACCTTAAACCGGAGTAATCGTCCACTGACTTTCAAACCGACCACACGTTGTCCCTGATTATTGACCGTAAATACACTACCCCCTTGAAGACAGAAAAAACCACACCTTATCGCCGGATTCTGGCAGGTTTTTTTTCTGGTTTAAGAATACACGACTCTGCTTGTTCATGGCTTTTTCTATGTTGGATAGCAGCATAGACCATCAGACGCAATGTCAACACCATAACAGGGCCACAATCCTCGTTCAGCTTTCTTCAGATAGAGTGAGGAAACCAGATAGTTCAGGCTCTTCAGGAATCGGAAGCCGCCATAGCGGGTTGTTAAGAATCAATGGATCAGACAATTGCGCCATTCAGGGCTTCCGGGCGACTATACAGCGCGAATTTTTTGGTGTTGGGTCGGTGCATAAGAGATAATATTTGCCTTCAGGGTTTGACAGCCGCTCATAAACACTTGGCAGAAGTCACAGATATCATTGATGTTCGATGAACACTGGACAGACACCGACCTGTCTTTCATATTCACCAGATAAAGTCTGTCGACATCAAGGACCAGCACCAGAATTGCTTCTGGCAAAGTGGATACCTCTGGCTCAAGTTGCATCACTATATAATCCGTTTTACTGGTGGCCCGTAGTTCATACATCTCCATCAAGACATCGGCTAACTCGTTCTGCAAACGGATCATTTGTCTACCGGTCTCAACCTCGCTCATGGGCAGCCAGGGCATCTGCGCAGATGGCAGTCCGAAAACGAGATGTACCCCTCGCTCCTTGTGATAACCAAGCTCCAGGATACGGTTAATCACCTGTTTGACGGTCAGTTGAGAATCACGCAGATTACCCTGAATCATGTTATTCAGCAGGGCGACCTTCCTGGCATCCTCTTTGCGGATACGCTGCAAACCAAGACTCTGGGCGGCATAAAGAAGAATCCGCCTGTTATTTTTTGATGGATCCCCCAGTCCGAAATCCCTCGGAGGGTACTGGTGAATAAATGTCTTGACATCAATTTTATCCAAACCTTCAGCATCAGGCTCTCCCTGTTGGGTCGGGCGAACAAAAATAGCCTCGGTTGACTCACTGGCCAGCATAAGAAATTGGAGGTATTTCACTAACTGGGTTCCACTGGCAAAACTCGCATAAACCAGGCGCCCAAGGGCACGGTTCAATACCTGCTCACCGATCGTGTATAGAAGTATCAGAAGACGTTCTGTGGGGTGACGAAAAATTCGCACCACTGGCGAGATGGGTTCCGGGCAATCCGTTCGTGAGCAGGCGAAGGTAACAAAGAATTGATGTTCCGGTGCCAGCTGATCAAGATGTTGCTGCATAGCGGCAAAGAAGGCGCGACCACCAGCGGACTCGGAGATATTCATCTGCTTGCCGCAAAGATGGCCTTCCCGGCATAGTTCCTGCCAATTCGGCACCACCCCAAGAGCCATCATCTCCCACAGAAACCCATAGCCATCGCCGCTTGCCAGATCGAACAGTTCGTCTGGCATCCACAGTTGCGCCAAAAGCCGCTCAAATGTCTTGGTCATGCTGACCATATTAAGCTTCAGTGATGGGCAAGCGGTCGTTTCAGCAACTGTCGGCAGAGCAACCCCTGACAGCACTCGTTCCTGAGGGTCCAACTTGTGCTGTCCGTAAGTACCTAGCTGGGCAATAGCTCTTTCGAGCCCCGCTACATCAACAGCTTGCTGATTCCGGATCGCTGATAGCCCGGATGCTTCCGGGACTGCCATCATCGACCCATGGTATTCACTGGCTGCCCCACGATCATCGACCTGAGTCGGTGTACGGACACCAGCCACTGCCGACACTGGTTCAAAAAGACTCCAGTCGTACTTCTTCACCTCTTCGGCAAAATCAGTATCCCTGACAAACTCCACTGGTGTTCTCTGACAGACTGAGCACTGAGCAACTTCCCGGGTCATCTCCATAGAACAGCTATTGTGGTAGGTGTGTCCACAACAGCAAGAAACCATAAAGGGAGGGTGTTCAATATACTTTACACACTGATGGCAAAACCGACGCTCGACAATCTCGTCAATTAGTGGCTGCAACTCTCTGGCTTGACAGCCGACACCAGAGGTATTTGACAACGGGGCATGGCCTGGATTCATAAAGGCTCTCCTCAATAAACTGTTATCAACCGGGAAGATGTCCAAGAATAGCCCCCCCTGCCCTGCACGGCAATTGCTCCTGCGTTGCTCTGGCTCTTGCATCCATGCAGTCCTGCGGTGGCAGCAACCTGGTCTAAAAAGTCGGAATTTTTTTGTGAATAGTGGTTCTATTTACTAAAAATTC
>NZ_JAHHPO010001161.1 GCF_024606365.1 Endozoicomonas sp. ONNA2 | reverse complement strand
AGACACAAAGGAAGCCTTTTTTTGAACCACAAAGGCACGGAGACACAAAGGAAGCCTTTTTTGCCGGGCGTAGCCCGGCAAGCTCTTAAAAAACTTTGTGTCTTTGTGCCTTTGTGGTTCCCCATCTTTTTCTTAACGAGGGGTAAGTAAGGAGAAGTCATCATGGCAATGGTGCAACCAAGAAACCTGAAGTACAGGGTCTGGACAGCCCGTATTGTGATGTGGCTGTTCCTGCTGCTTATCCTGTTTCCTTTTTTCATGATTATCTCGGTTTCCCTGCGCACCGGTAACTTTGCCACCGGCTCGCTGATTCCTGAAAACCCCAGTCTTGAACACTGGTATCTGGCACTGGGTATCCCCTGGGAGAATGCCGATGGCTCCATAACGCAGCCCCCTTTCCCGGTGCTGACCTGGTTATGGAACTCCATCAAGGTCTCGGTCACCAGCTCGGTCCTGATCCTGATTCTGGCGACCACCGGCGCCTATGCCTTTGCCCGGCTGCGCTTCAGGTTCAGGGAGCAGATGCTGACAGCCATGATGATCCTGCAGATGTTTCCTGCCGTGCTGGCCCTGGTTGCCATCTACTCACTGTTTGACCAGATTGGCGACTACATCCCCTGGCTCGGTCTGGATAGCCTGGGCTCTGTGACGCTGGCCTACCTGGGTGGTATGGCAATGCATATCTGGCTGATCAAAGGGTACTTTGAAACCATTGATAACTCTCTGGAAGAAGCAGCGGCCATTGATGGGGCAACCCCCTGGCAGGCGTTCCGTTTTGTGCTGTTGCCGCTGTCCGTGCCCATTCTGGCGGTGGTGTTTATCCTGGCATTTATCGGCACGATTGCCGAATACCCTGTAGCATCCGTACTGCTCCAGAGTATGGACAATCTCACGCTGGCGGTGGGTTCAAGGCAATACCTGAACCCACAGAATTATTTATGGGGTGACTTTGCCGCCGCCGCCGTGCTCTCCGGCTTACCCATTACCATTATTTTCCTTGCCTCCCAGCGCTGGATTGTCGGGGGACTGACATCGGGCGGTGTTAAAGGTTAAAAAAACGCTGCCCGCCGCCCGCTTCCCGCTGCCCGTAAAAGCGGAAGCAAATCGGGCTTTGCGGGAAGCGGGCGGCGGGTAGCGATCTTTTAAAGGTGTGCCATGGCAGAAGTCAAACTCGTCAACATTGCAAAAAGTTATGACCAGGGGCTGACCTGGATTCTGAAAGACATCAACCTCAACATTGGTGACGGTGAGTTTATTGCCTTCATCGGCCCATCCGGTTGTGGCAAGTCAACACTGCTGCGGATGATCTGTGGGCTGGAAGATATCACCAGCGGTGAGCTGAGCATTGATGGCGAGAAAGTCAATGACTGGCCACCCAATGAGCGGCGTGTGGGCATGGTCTTCCAGTCCTATGCCCTCTATCCCCACATGTCCGTTGCCGAAAACATGGCGTTTGGCCTGAAGCTGGCCAAAGCGAAAAAAAACGTGGTGGATGAACGGGTTGATGAAGCCGCCCGAATCCTGCAACTGCAGGCACTGCTGGAGCGTAAACCCAAAGCCCTGTCCGGAGGTCAACGACAGCGGGTGGCTATTGGCCGATCCATTGTGCAACACCCCAGGGTCTTTTTGTTTGATGAGCCGCTGTCGAACCTGGATGTGGCCCTGCGGGTCCAGATGCGCCAGGAGATCTCCAGATTACATCGCCGACTGAAAACCACCTCCATCTACGTCACCCATGACCAGGTGGAAGCCATGACCCTGGCGGACCAGATTGTGGTATTGAGCCCGCTGGCCCAGGACGCGGCCACCAACCTTGAACAGGTGGGCAAACCCCTGGAACTTTATCACCATCCGGCCAACCTGTTCGTTGCCGGTTTTATTGGCTCACCCAAAATGAACTGCTTTGACGGGGTCATTGAGCAGGCTGGAGCAGACGAGACGCAGGTTCGCCTGACCACCGGCGAAACCCTGAAAGCCTTTGTGGATACCGGCAAAGCTGATCCGGGCTCGCGCATTGTGTTAGGCATCCGGCCAGAACACACCCTTGCAGAGACCGACAATGGCAATGCCGTTGAAGGCAAGATTGAAGCACTGGAGCGCCTGGGTGCCGAGTCGTTTATCTATATGAGCCACGATACCATTCGCGAGCACTTCATTGTGCGGGTAGAAGACTCCCACCGCCGGGAAGAAGGCAGCAAAATACGTGTTGAGCTACCACCGGAGCATTGCTACCTGTTTGATGCCGATGGCATGGCCTTTCGCCGAACCCGGGTACCGGAAATCGATCAATAACCATAAGCCAGATACCATAGTCGTATCTATACGGCTATGGTCATAAGCCGGATTAACCATCGCCACCAGGAACATCAGGCATCCTGAAGAGTGCTGCCTTGCCGTTGATAATACGCCAGCTCTTCCAATCGATCCTGTGCCCGTTCAGCATTGTCCAGCTCACGAACAATGGGGATACGATAGAGCCTTTTGGCACGCTCGATATCCACAGGCACTTGCGGCAACATCTCGTACACCGGGTTGTAGATGTCTCCCCAGCCAATGAAGCTCCAGGCCTCGTCCGGAAAGTCCCGGGTCAGGGCTTCCAGGGCCGATTCCCCCTGCTCAAACTCGCCTGCTAACAGCAATAACTCAGCACCCGTGCGCTGTAAATTCAATCGGGTGAGTTCATGGGTATCCGGAAACTGTTGATTGAACTCCCGGCAAAAAGCCATCCCCCTGGCGATATACGTCGAATCCTTTTGCGCTGCGCTGAGCAGGTAGTTGTCCAGCTCGGCACTCCAGTAATCCAGCAGAAATCTCATCCGGTTATCAATATCCTTTATTGCCGTCTGGTCTTCATAGAGGGTCCTGATCAATTCCCAGGCTTCCAGCCAGACATCCACCGCTTCTATGACAGGGTCACGAACCGAGTCACGCTCTGCCGTATCGTGGTTTTTGATCAGGCCCCATCCCTTGTTGATCAGCTCTTCCACCTCCTGCTCTTGCCCGGTAAGCGGGTGCTCAAGTATGGCAATACTTGCACGTGATTTGTCCGACAGGCCAGCAGCGGCATACTCCGGGCTGAAGTGATAGCGCTGTGCCTCAGGGATCAGGATGCTCATTACCTGTACATGGTATTCTCCCTCACCCAGCCAGGACACGTTATGCTCCACGACAAAACGCGGGTCATTGGCATAGAAAAACCTGCGCCGGGTAATCAGTACATCAATCTGATCCTCAACGTCATCAGGAAGGTCACCCGCCTGTTCCCGGAGCATCTGGTCCATGTCTGTGCGGAGTTTTTCGGACCGCTCTGCAGAAACCGAGCCGATATTCCAGCACATGACCAAAAACGCGATGCTACCTTCGACAAATTCCCGGTCAGCTCTGGGGTAATCCAGCACTGCTTCACCAAATTCAATAATCTGTTCAGACAATTTTGGCAGACCGGAAGCCAACCAGACGGGCTCCATTAAAGGCTGTCGCTTTTTAATCTGAATCTGTTTCTTCTTCCGGCGTTTCAGTTCTTTCTGCCGACGTTTCTGACCTGCGGAGAGCTTTGCCATGGTAGTTACCCAGACTGATCATTAAGCGATTCAGTATAAGCCACTGTGACTGAGAGTTCCTGATCATCAAATCAATGCACATTGCGTCTATACTCTATTCATCAACATTCATCAACATCCGCCCCGCCGTCATTAACGGTTAAGTAATTGCCCCGGAATAACTTCATCATTTTATTCA
>NZ_JAHHPO010001160.1 GCF_024606365.1 Endozoicomonas sp. ONNA2 | reverse complement strand
GAATTTTTAGACCAATTTATCGCAACCGCAGCAGGGCAGTCTATTCTCGGACAGCTTCCCAAGGGTGGCTGAATAGTTACTTTAAGTTTTGGCCATATGGAATAAATTATTTTCTGAGTTTTAGAATGCCCTGCTGATAAACTGCATTGACTCCCAGTGTTCTTTTTTTTCAAGGAATTTATGCCTCTGATAAAAATTTCCAATCGGCAATGTTCCGTATTACTGGGTATATGACCGGCTTGAGTCTGATTGAAACGGATTTTGATGGTAGTCAACTGGTCCTTTTCTTTTGGATACACTAACTTGAAATGGCAATCTTGTTCTCGCTACGATAACTTGGATTAAGTTCTGGAATTGACAAAAAAAAGACTTGCTTTTCAAGGGGCTCAGGGTAACATATCTGTCGTTCGCGGTGAGGTGGCCGAGTGGCTGAAGGCGCTCCCCTGCTAAGGGAGTATACGGTTTGTAGCCGTATCGAGGGTTCGAATCCCTCCCTCACCGCCATTTATCCTATCTGATGAGTTCTTACCTCATTTATGCAAGACTTCTTCTTCCTTGCCCTGAGTTGTGTGCATTTATCCTGACCGAGTTATTCTATTGCCGTCGTATTAATATCTTTGTATTATTTCCTGTATATCATGGCCAACTCAGTGTCGGCATGACAAGGGATACGTTGGCAACATTTATACCAGCCCTGTAAGTTTGTACGATGTGTGTATATCATCAAAGTAGGGGTGTTCCAGCGCTTCGCTGGGTGACAGCCGTTTGTCAGGATCCGGTTCCGTTAGTGCCCAGAAAAAGTCAGCCGCTTGTTCACCTTCAATCTTCCGAAGTTTCCTGTAAGCTTTTTTTCTTGCTTTTTTCAATATGTCTACAGCATCTTGATAAGGCATCTTATGATCTAAGTACATGTCGCGAGTAACAGGCATTATAACAGTGTCATCACCTAGACATATTTCAGCAAACGTACATCCCAGAGCCCAAGAGTCAGCTTTGTCTTTAGGGTAATCGGTCAAACCATACAGTTTTTCCGGTGACATATAGCCTGGTGATCCGCTGCGTACCATGGGTTCAGTCTCGTCTATTTTTGTTGCAAACCCAAAATCGCATATCTTAACGACACCTTTGTCATTAATCAGAATATTTTCAGGTTTAATATCATGATGCTGGTAACCGGCTTTAAATAGCGTGTTAATGCCGTTGGCAGCCTGAAAAAAAGTGCTTTTTAGCTTATCTCCGCTGAAAGGGCCATTATGTAATGATGAGTATTCTAAATCATCACCTCCATATTCCATAAGGGCGTATTTTTTATTAGATTTTCCTCGACTCAGGGCAACCAGGTTGACAATATTGTCTGTATTGCCACCGGTTTCTGCTATAGATCGCTGAATTCTTATCATCTGTTCACATTCTTTTTTGCGCACCTTTTTATTACCAACTTTTTAAGGGCAAATTGTTGATTGGTCTTCCTATGTTTCATCAGGTACACAGAACCAGAATTCCCTTCACCTAATGTCTTGACTTTATCTAATTCTCTTTTAGGTACGATCGGGCGATTGTACTTAGCATCGATAGGGGCGCCCTGAAAAGTAATAGGTGCTGCTGGTCAGGGCGATAGAATCGGCCTTACGATCGTTCCAATCAAGGCTAATTTAAACG
>NZ_JAHHPO010001159.1 GCF_024606365.1 Endozoicomonas sp. ONNA2 | reverse complement strand
GGCTTTTGCTGGCCGAAAGAATCACCAGAAAGGCCAGCCAGCTAACCGCTAAAATTCGTACCAATTTTTAATTTCTCTTTTTGAACCACAAAGGCACGAAGTCACAAAGGAAGACTTTTTCTTTTTTTACTGCGCATAGCGCAGAAACCAAAAAACTTTGTGCCTTTGTGTCTTTGTGGTTCCAATAAATCACTGCCGAATCAAACTCAGCAATTCAGAAGTTTTCTCTTCCATCAGCGCCACATCCCCCCGGCTCTCCACATTCAACCGAATCACCGGCTCCGTATTAGAAAGCCGCAGGTTAAACCGCCACTCACCCATATCCAGTGAGATACCATCGGTATGGTCCACAGCCACCGCATCTTTTTCATAAATCGCCAAAATCCGGTCAATAGCCGCCTGTGGATCATCCAATGTGCTGTTAATCTCGCCAGAGGATGGGAACAAAGCAATGCGTTCAGCCACCAGTTCAGAAAGCTTCTTGCCCTTATGGGACATTAACTCAGTTACCAGCAGCCACGGAATCATCCCGGAGTCACAGTAGGCAAAGTCACGGAAATAATGGTGGGCGCTCATCTCACCGCCATACACAGCATCCTCTTCCCGCATCCGTTCCTTGATAAAGGCATGCCCGGTTTTGCACAGCACCGGCACACCGCCAGCTGCAGCAACCTGATCAATGGTATTCCAGGTTAAGCGAGGGTCATGGATAATCTTCGCACCAGAATAATGAGCCAGAAAAGCCTCACCCAACAGCCCGACAATATAATACCCTTCAATAAACTGGCCTTTCTCATCAAACAGAAAGCAGCGGTCAAAATCCCCATCCCAGGCAATGCCCATATCCGCATTGTGCTCCAACACCGCATCCACAGTTGCCTGCCGACAGTCGTGTAACAGCGGGTTAGGAATCCCATGGGGAAAGTTACCATCCGGCTCATGGTGAATCTTCACAAACTCAACCGGAACACCGGTCGCTTTAAACCGATCTTCGATAGCATCAATCACGTGCCCGGCAGCCCCATTACCAGCATTGACCACCAGTTTCAGAGTCTTCAGCTCAGCAGGATTAATATACCCAAGAATATGATCCACATAAGCTGATAGGTTAGAAACTACCCGATAAGCACCCATTAAAGTCTTATCTTTTCCTTTGTGTTCTTTGTGCCTTTGTGGTTCAAGAGCTTCTGCCAACCGCTGAATCTCCCGTAACCCGGTATCGCCAGAAATCGGCTTACTCTCTTCACGCACCAGCTTCATCCCGTTATAGTCTTTCGGGTTATGGCTGGCCGTGACCATAATGCCCCCATCCGCCTTCAGGTGCGAAGTGGCAAAATAAACCTCTTCAGTGCCACACAGGCCAATATCAATGACTTCTGCTCCACCGGCCCGCAACCCATCACTCAGTGCTTCTTTTAACGCAGGAGTAGACAGGCGTATATCACCACCGACAATCATAGTTTTGGGCTTAAGGAATTCAGCCGTTGCCCGGCCAATCCTCCAGGCAATATCCTCATTCAATTCATCAGGCATGCGGCCACGGATATCGTAGGCTTTGAAGCAAGAGAGCGTAGACATTAATCAGAACCTTTCGATAGCATATATGCTATCATTTAATCCATGAAAACCATTGTACTTGATACCAGCTGCTTTATTTCGGCGCTTCTCGGTAGCGGAGGAGCAAGCCGTGAAATTCTCAGGCTATGCCTGAACCGGCAATTAAACCCGCTAATGGGCAATGCACTTTATACCGAGTATGAGTCACTGTTAAACAGACCTTCGCTCTGGCATAAGAGTCGAACCACGGCAGAAGAACGGGAACAGGTGCTTAATGCATTGTTAAGTATGACCCGGTGGGTAGAGATCTATTATCTGTGGCGACCCAACTTGCCGGACGAAGCCGATAATCACCTTATTGAGCTGGCCATGGCTGGCGGTGCCAGCCATATCATCACTAAAAATATAAAAGATGTCGGTAAGGGAGAACTACGGTTTGACCACCTGACCATCTGTAAACCAGAAGACTTTATCAGGGAGATCAGACAATGAGCGTACTCACCATTCGACTGACCGAAGAAAAACACGAGCGCCTGAAGCAACTGGCCAAATCCAGGAATATCAGCCTCAACAAACTGATGGATGAATTATCAACCATCGCCCTGGCAGAGTTCGATACTTACAACCGTTACCGTGCCAGGGCGGAGTCCGGTAATCCGGAGGAAGCTCTGAAAATACTGGATAGGCTGGATGATGGGTTATGAGTGAATCGGGAATCGTTAAGGAACGCTGCCCGCTATCCGCTTCCCGTAAAAGAAAAGACCCGTGCTTTTTCGGGCAGCGGGAAGCGTTCTTTTAACCCACCACTCAAGTCCGCCCGTAGGTATCTTCAAACCGGACAATATCATCCTCTCCCAGATACCCCCCGCTCTGTACCTCAATCAGTTCAAGGTCAAACTTGCCAGGGTTTTCCAGCCGATGTACCACGCCAATAGGGATATAGGTGGACTGGTTCTCGGTCAGCAGAATTTCCTGGTCGCCATTGGTAACTACTGCGGTACCTTTAACTACAATCCAGTGCTCCGCACGGTGGTGGTGCATCTGTAAAGAGAGCTGTGCTCCGGGCTTAACGGTAATGCGCTTAACCTGGAAGCGGTCGCCCATATCAATGGAGTCATAGGCACCCCAAGGGCGATAGACTTTGCGGTGCAGTTTTACCTCTGTCCGGTTTTCTGCCTTCAACCGGTCAACAATCTTTTTAACATCCTGCACCCGGTCTTTATGGGCCACCAGGATGGCATCATCGCTTTCGGTGATGACCAAGTCATCAACACCCACGGTGGCAATCAGTTTTTTCTCACTGCGCACGTAAGTGTTGCGAGTATCCTGCAATAGAACGTCACCCTGAACCGAGTTTCCAGACTCATCCTTTTCACAGATATCTGCCAATGAGGTCCAGGAACCTACATCAGACCAGCCGGCATCCAGTGGCACCACCACCGCATCGGTGGTTTTTTCCATCACGGCATAATCGATGGACTCATCCGGGCAGGCGGTAAACGCTGCTTCATCCAGACGAACAAAATCAAGATCGGCGTTTTGTACCGCAATCGCTTTTTCACATGCTTCCAATATATCTGGCCTGAACTTCTTCAGCTCTTCCAGATAACGAGAAGCCTTAAACAGGAACATGCCGGAGTTCCAGTAATAGTCACCGGAAGTCAGGTAGGCCTGAGCGGTTTTCAGGTCTGGCTTTTCCACAAAATTTTCCACCAGAGAAACCTGACCGCTATTCCCTATTAACTCTTTACTGGCCTTGATATAGCCATACCCGGTTTCCGGGTGGGTAGGTACAATACCGAAAGTGACGAGCTTGCCATCACGAGCCGCTGGCAATGCGGCCTCAACCGCCTGATGAAAAGCACCAACATCTTTAATCACATGATCCGCAGCCAAAACTAATAACAGTGGCTCTTTTTCATCAGAAATTACCTTGGCTTTCAATGCTGCAAGTGCAACAGCAGGTGCAGTATTTCTGCCAACCGGCTCCAGAATTATGGCTGAAGCCTGTTGTCCCATCTGCCGGATCTGCTCCGCCACGAGGAAACGATGCTCTTCATTGGCAATGACCAGCGGGGCAGAAACCGAATTCAGGCCATCCAACCGTGATACGGTGTTCTGCAACATGGTTTGCTCATTCACCAGCGGCAGAAACTGCTTTGGATAAAGAGAACGGCACTGAGGCCAGAGGCGGCTGCCGGAGCCGCCGGACATGATTACGGGGATTAAATTCATAGTTCTTTTTTGAACCACAAAGGACACGAAGGTCAGGGCGATAGAATCGGCCTTACGATCGTTCCAATCAAGGCTAATTTAAACG